>CAYNDW010000031.1:0-18394 GCA_964395375.1 uncultured Cytophagia bacterium | reverse complement strand
CCCCCCGTTATCCCCCCTCAAGGGGGGACTCACCGCTAGATTACCAATCCCATCTTTATCGCCACGGAAGAGAGAGCTTGTTGAAACATTCCCTCCTTGAGGGGGGTGTCGCTCCAACGCCACGCGCGCATGCAAAACGTGCAAGCCCATCGCGAACGGCAGCGCGGCTAAAATCATTGCCGCGGAAATCAACACGACAACAACTAGGCTCGCGCCAAGCACGATGAGCGTATAGTCTTGTTGCGCCGTGCCGAGCATCCAAACCAATATGCAGAGCAAACCTACGCGCGGCGCCCAACGTTGGAGAAATTTCACCGGCGGTTTTTGCCACCAAGAGGGCAAGTATGAACGCAGCAGCGCGCGGGTGAGCAATGCAATGAACACCAGCGCGCCGGCGCAGACGAGATGAGGCAGATACGTTCGCATGAGGGAAGATACTTTGCGGCGGGCATAAAAACAAAAGAGGATTCCACCGCTTTCGTGGAATCCTCTTCGTGTGTTAAATAATTCCCCTCTTGAGGGGGTGTTGTTCTAGATCCTGAAAACAGATCAGCCCTTCACCAAGCCGACCATGTGGCCTTCGGGATCGGTGAAGAGCGCGAACGTGACCATGTTCGGAATTTCGGTGGGCGGCACCACGGTTTTGCCGCCCAAGCTCTCGGCTTTCTTCAAAGTCGCCTCCAAATCCGAAACTTGCGCATAGACCGTGACGTAACCGGGCATGCCCTCTTGGCCCGCGCCCACGCCGCCGCCGATGCTGCCTTTGCCGACCTCGGCGCCGTTGCCCGCGGCATCCACCAAGCCATAGTTCATGGGATTGTCGGCGTTGATCTTCCAATCAAAAAGCTTGCTGTAGAAATCTTGCAGTTTCTTGCCGTCGGTGCCGATGATTTCGAAATGCACAACCGGTGCTGCTGCCATAACAACCTCCTGAGTCCTGAATGATAATTGAGAGAGTGATTGATTGCGAAAGCACGCGTGCGCCACGCCGTGGCGTTGCAGCGCAGGCTCGTTTTCGTTTTATAGACGAATGAACCCGTGAAGAATCGACGACGAACGCTAAGATTATTCTCGGTCCAAACGCAGTTTGGGAACGCGCTTGTTTTAGAAACTCTGTTTCCGTGACCGCCCAGAACCCACGTCTAAAAAGTTTTCGCCCTTATTCGCGCGCTAGCGCGTCACAGTAAAATGAGACGGAGTCTCGCACGCAATTGCGTTCCCAAACGGAGCTTGGGAACGAGAAATCGGGAAACTCGAAACCGCGCGTGAGACGCGATTTCATCACGTGCGGCTCCGGCTTTTATCAAATAAAAATGAAAGCAGGAAGACCAACCCCACGATTGCAAACGTAATGGCGGGCGGCGGAATGCGATAATATGCAAACACCGCGGTGAGCGCGGCCACGCCGATGACATTGGCGAGCTTGATCGCGCGCATCAAGCCGGCATTCTCGCGTCCAAAACGGAGCACGATCAAATCAATGCTGCCGAGCAGGAGCAGGAAGAAAGACATGCCGAGGCTGAGACTGTTGTAGATCGCCATAATCGAAGGCTGCGCGAGCCCCATGTCAAGCTGAGAGCCGTTCATCGCATCGAGCACGGCAACCAGCGCCGGATCGGTGGGCGGCGGCGAGAAATGCCCGAGCGAATGCATGAGCGCAATTACAAACAGACCGATTGCGCCCGAGGCGAAAAGACGATGGCCGCGTTTAAACATGGCGCACCCCGTTCGCGATTTGCACAATTTGAAAATTGCTTTTCATGTTTTCTCCAATGAGATGACTAGGCTTGTGTGTTCGTTCGAAAGGCTTATTTCTTTCTCTTGAACCGGCTCTCCGTATAAACTTCGAATTCCTTTCCCGGTTCAGCCAAAGAAAAGACTTCGACAAATTCGTCGTCATTTAAAATCGTGTAGCTCTCTTTTGCGCGCCAGCCTGCCGGAATGTTCTCAATCTCCTCCGTGACAAAAATGATAGCCTTGTGGTTCGCGGCAAGGCTATCCAGCGCATACTGATTGACGAAGCCTTCGACGTGAAATTGCCGCAGCACGAAACGTTTGCGGCTACGATCGTAACTGATCATGCCCCAATCTTCGTGCACTTCGCCTTTAGGATTTTTTTCTTGCGGAGGGTAAACGGATTTGTTTTTGATGTGAAGAAATTTGCCATTGAGCACGAGTTGATATTCACGCGCAATGCGCGCCTCGCCGGATTGGCCTTTGCTCGTGCCTTCCCATGCGCCAATAAAAAAGTTGAACGGCGCCCAGGTCTCGTCTTGTTGGTGGGATTGGCCGAAGGCGAGCGAGGCCAGCAGAGAGAAAATTAAAATCGTGTTTCGCATATTTTGATCAACTCCGGGATAAGTTGTTCCCGCTCGAGCGAAGAGTCAACGGCTCATTTGCAAGTTTACATCTTATTGCTCATCGCCTCGCTCATCGGCGCCGGATCGGGCTGCGCTTCGCTCAACGCTTTGAGATCGCGCAGGCCTTGTTCGAATTGCGGGCCGAGCATGCCTTCCATCATCAAGCCCATGTAGCGCATCACCGGATAAGGCAACTCGCCGGTGTTGTGCCAAACGACTTTCGTGCCGCTCGCGGTCGGCTCGAAAGTCCAACTGTCGCTTGCTTCGGATTCGAACGGTTTGAGGAATTTCAGCTTCGATTGAATGGCCTTGTGCGGCTCGAGCTTTTCAATCGTCAAACTGCCGGTGCCCACGGTATCGCCTTCCCACATCCAACTTGCGCCCGGCTCTTTCTGCGTGCCGCCAATCGTGTTCTTCGCGGAGGGTTCGGTCTTCGACCACGGATTCCATTTCAGGTAGTTGTTGAAATCCGCGACTTGCTCGAATACGACTTCGGGCGCTTTGTTGATTTCAATCGAACGTTCGACCGCATAGCTTGAAGGCAGAAACGCGGCGACAATGAAAAAGAGGGCAACGAGGCCGCCCACGGCCATAAGCACAATCTTTAACGCTTTCATAAGCTTCCTCTCCGTAAAATGAAAGAATTGCGGCGCGAAGACGAGTTGATTTTCCTCCGCGCCGGGGGTGCAATAAAAGAATCGCGCTGCGAAAAGCAATTGGAATTTGGCGAACCGCCAATGAGTCTATTAAACCTTCAAAGAAAATCCTTTAGCCGGGGCGAGCAAAAAAAAGGAAACGGCAAAGGCGAGGGCGATGAGGCTAAACAATATAATTGGAGGGAGATGAAAGAAGCTCACGGTCACAAGCAAGAGCAACGCGGTCGTAAACAAATTTATTGCCGCCAGCTTTTTGAGCGCTGCAAGTTCAGTGGCGAGCGCTTTCAGCGCGACGACATTCAGCAAGCCCAACCCGAGCGTGAAAACGGAGAGGTAAAAATTATAACCCGCGAGCAATTTGAAAGCAGTGGTGGAGAAACCTTCGACGGTGAATACATGCGAAACGATGAGCTGCCACACACGGCGATCTTCTTCATTGGTCAAAGCCTGCGCCGGGTCGCCGAAAAAACTTATGGAATGAATCAAAGCGAAAGCAATGAAGCCATAACTGCCGAGCCGGTAGAATAGCACACCTTTGTTGCGCATTGCCGCTTCCTCCTTCTCTAAAATGTTCAGCCCCAGCTTGGCCGGGGCTTGCTGTGTATTCAAACAAAATCTAAAACCACGGCCCAGCCGGGGTTGAACGGTTTTGTATTTAAAGCCGAAACAATCGCGTGAATTTCAAAATGACTTCGCGATTGCGGCTGGGCAGGCCGTCGGAAAAATTTTCGCTTTCGCGACCGCGGCTTTCGTTGTAGACGATGAACAAATCACTGCCCGGACTGTGAATGAAATTGAGGCGCAGGTTCGTGCTCAACTCGTTCGTCTCGCTGTTGTATTGCACGAGCGTGTTGAGAAAGAGCTTCGTGTTATAGGCATAGTTCACGCGCAGCGCGAATAAGTCCGTGTTCAACTCGCCTTGCGGCAGATCGACTTGATTGCGATCATAGCCCGCGCGCAACGACCAATGCGCATTTGGGCGATAGCCCAAGCCCGCGCCCCACGCGAACAACTCGCCGTCGTAAAACTCCCGCCAAAACACGCCGCTCGAAACCGTGAGCTTGTGCTTGGCGCTGCTTTGATAACTGGCTTGCAGCAAATTATTGTTATAATCGCCGGAGCGGATCAAAAGATTGGAGCGAAAGCCGAAATTCTGCTCGAGCCGCTCAAAGAGGCGGCCATAACCGAAAATCAAGTTATCGCCGTTCGCCAGCTCATTCATAAACGTCAAACGATAGTCCCAATCTTGCAAGCGGCCCGCGAGATTGGTGAGATGCGAGAAATTTTGGAAGATATTCGTGCGCCGCAGAAAACTCCCGTTGGGCTGCGGGCTCACGCGGAATGTGGCAAACGAGCGGCGAATATCGGAGCGCAACACGAAACCCACGCCGGGGTCGAAGCCCTCGTCGATGGCCATATGCGAAGCGAACCAACCCCAGTGGTCTTTCGTGAAATCGAGTCCGAGCTTCCACGCGGTCTTCGTTGCGCCGCCGGGCGAAGTCTGCGTCTGCGCGAAGAACGATTGAAACACCATCGGATTGCTCAACCAAAGATTCGCGTCCGCGCCATAGGCTTGCTGCTGCTCTCGGCCATGATCCACACGATTCGTAAAAATCATGCCGATTTTGGAGCGTTGCGCCACGTCGCGATTCAAGCGCACCACCGAGAAGTGCGATTGCGGCGCGCCGCTCTTGTCATCCGTGAGCATGTCGAGCAAGCCCAATTCATAGTTGCCCACCTTGCCCGTGAGCCGCGCGCCGGCGAGAATCGGAACCAGCTTGCGAAAGTTCGTGATGCCGATGCGGCGGCTGTAAAAAAGTTGAATCGGCGGCGGGCCGAAAAAATTCTGCTCGCCAAATTGAAACGTGTTCGCGCTCTCCAAAAAGAACTCGCGCTTTTCGGGAAAGAAGAGCGGAAAGCGCGTGAGATTGATTTGCTCCACATCCGCTTCTACTTGCGCGAAGTCCGTGTTTGCGGTCAAATCGAGCGTGAGATTCGAAGTCACGCCGTATTTCACATCGAGGCCCGCGTCGAAGTTTTCATCTTTTAATGGAGAAGCCGTAAGCAAATTTTCCCGCGAGGCTTTGCCCAAGGCATAGGGCTTCACTTGCAAATTGCGGCCGGGCTTCACGTTTTGCAAACCGAGCAAATCGCCCGCGCGTGAAACGCGCAAGAACCCGCCGAGATTGTCGCGCGACCACGAGGCCCAATTCACCTGCTCGGTTTTGCGTTTGATGATGCGCGTAAAATTGATGCCCCAACTCTGTTCCGCCAGCGCATTGAATTTCAAATTCCACAGCGGAATTTTGAACTCCGCGGACCAACCTTGTTCGTGAATCTTCGCGCGCACTTCCCACACACCGTCCCAATCCAAATCGGCTTGAAACGCACCATCAACCATTTGCCCGTCTTCTTCCGCGCCGTTGGGATTCGTCGCGAAGAAATAGGCATTGCGCTTGTCGTGATAGGTGTCGAGCAACAGCGCGAACATGTCGTCATCCTCGAGGCCGCCGTCGCGCTGAAGTTTTTGCGCCACGATTTTGTTCGGCTCGGAGTCGAAGCACATTACGCCGACGTAGAGATTGCCTTCATCATAGACCACGCGCACTTCGGTTTTCTCGGTGGCTGCCTCGCCTTCGCGAGGCTGGTTTTGCCGAAAGTTCGTGGCGGGCTGCGCTTGCTGCCAAGCGGCTTCCGCCAGCATGCCGTCGAGCTGAATGTGTGAATTGATTCTGTGCGCGCGCAGTTGCAGCGCGGTTTCGGTTTGGGCATAGAGAGAGGCTGTGACGCACAGCGACAAGCAGAATGACGAGCGGGCGAGTTTTGATTTCATTTTTTGTTAATCTCGTTTTTTGGAGAACGCCGGCTAAAGCTTGCTTATCGTTATTCCGATTATCTTCAAACATGAACGATAGCCAAGTCTTTGTTTCGCTCGTAAGAGACGATGCGACAGCCTGAAACGTTGAATCAATTTCGTTTCTCTACGCTCGTGGTTTTGAACTGCAACCGCTCCGCATACGGCACGGTATCATAAACGAAAATCACCGCGCCGCTCGAATTGGCAAGCAAGCGCGAGCCGTCCGGCGTGAACACGACATTATAAACCGGATCGGTGAAGTCGGAAAAGATCGCGACGCTAGCGCCGTTCTCCGCGTCCCACAGGCGAACCGTGCGATCTGCCGCGCCGGTGGCGAGCCGCGCGCCGTCGGGCGAGAAGGCGAGCGTCTGCACGCGCTGCGCATGGCCTTTCAACTCGCGCAGGAGCGCGCCGGATTTCACTCCCCAAATTTTCGCGGGATTGTCCTCCGCGGCAGTCGCGATCTTTTTGCCGTCGGGCGAAAACGAAATCGAATAGATCGTGCCTTTGTGCGCAGCGATCGCGCGCACCTTCTCGAAAGTTTTTGTGCTCCATAAAGTAAGCACGCCGTCGTGTCCGCCAACTGCGAGCAATGTGCCGTCCGGGCTGAACGTGACGAAGTAAAGATTCGCGTCGTGCGCGAGTTTGTGCTGCAACGCGCCGCTCTCGGCATTCCACACGAAAACAGTTTTCTTTCTTGAAGCCGAAGCGATCCACTTTCCATCCGTGCTGAACGCGCAACTGCTGCTGCCGCCTTGCAAGCCGCGCAGATCGCGCTCCACCTCGCCGGTTTGCACATTCCAAATTTTGACGAGCGTATCCCAATTGCACGCGACGAGCTTTGAACCATCGGGGCTAAACGCCGCGGCGTTGATCACGGCTTTATTCAAACCCGAAAAATTTTTCTGCAACGCGCCGGTCTTCGCATTCCAAATGCTGATCGTGGCCTCCGGGCCGCTCGTTGCGAGCAACGAGCCGTCGCGGCTGAGTGGGAAAGCATAAATCTCTTTTGAGCGCCCGCTGCGTTCGGAAAACTCGCCGCCGTAATTCGTGCTCCACACGCGTATCGAATTATCGTTCGAAGCCGTGACGAAGCGCTCGTGGTGTTGATCAAAAGCGAGCGCGTTGATTTTGTTTTCATGCCCATAAATTTTCTTGAGCAGCTTGCCGCTCTCGGCATCCCACATTATGATCGTGGCCTCTGCGCCGCCGGTGTAAATGCGCTTGTTGTCATTGCTGAACACAATCGCAAACACCGGTTGTTGATGCCCGCGCAGCTCGTAACGCAAGCTGCCGGTCTGCAAATCCCACACGCGCGGCGTGCCGTTCTTCGTGGCCGCAGCGAGCAACTTGCCATCGGGACTAAACGCGATGTCGTCAACCGCGGAGTATGCCGGCGCATCATCAAAACTAAAAACGCGCGGCGTGGTTTTGTCCGCGAGATTCCACACGCCGACATGCTGCTCCCATGAACCGACTGCGAGCAGTTTGCCATCGGGACTGAAGCGCACGTCAACGAGCGGATGGGTGTCGTAATTCGTGCGCCACGTTTCTTTGCCGCTCGCCCTATCCCACAGCGAAACCAAACCGAGCACGCCTTTGCCTTTTTCAAAATACCAGGAGCAAAAAGCAATCGTGCTCCCGTCCGGACTAATATCGATGTCGGCCAAACCATTGCCGCCGCTCTTCGCTTGCCATTCGACTGCGCCGCTCGCAAAATTCCACACGCGAATTGTGGTGTCGCGCGCGCATGAAACCACGCGGCTGCCGTCGGGCGTGAACTTCGCGGCGTAGACAGTATTGCGATGACCGTTGAGGCGCTTGATCTCTTGCAAGGTCGTCGCGCCGTAAATGCGAATGCTGTTGTCGTGCATGGCGGCAACGAGCAGTTTGCCGTCTGCGCTGAAGTGTGCTTCATCCGCGGTGGCGTCGAGCGCGATCTTCGCGATGCTATTGTCGCTGCGCGCGTTGAGATAGCGCCACTCCCAATTGCGAGGTTTCATTGGCGCGGCCGCAAGCCAGCGTTTCGCTTCGCCCGCTTCATTCAATCGCAACGAAGCATTCGCCGCGGCGACGTGCGCGAGGTAGGATTGATATTCTGGAGTGAGGGAAGAGGTTTGCGCGAGGGCGGCGGCATTTATAAAAAGCGAAAAGGCCAAAGGCAAAAAAGATATGATACGCGGGTTCATTCCATGCTTCTCCATGATTCACGGTTATCAAACTTGTTTTTTGAAAAAGACCTGCTTATAATCTGGCGCGAGAGGCCACACAACTCTCTCGCAAAAGGAGTTTAGCATGTCTCATCCCATTACTCTCGAAAGCCTTCTCGAAGATCTGCACGGCGTCGAGGTTGAAATCCAAGAGTACGAGAAAAAGTATAAACTGCACAGCAGTTATTTTCTTCCGCTCTACGAAGCCGGCGTTTTCGAAGAGGTTCACGACTTCGGCGATTGGGCCGCGCTGCTAAACATGCACTCGAAGCGGATGGAATTGTTTAAACAGTTCTTGCCGGAAGCCGTAGCTCATCTGCCCACAAACGGCGTTGCGAAAACGGCGGTGGCAGCATGAAAGAAGCGCTGCAATCAACCGAAGAATACGAGCGCTTTATCTATTCGCTTAAAGATCGGCACGCAGCAGTTGAAACCTCCACTCTCGTAATCATTCGCCGCGGACCGCATCGTTGCCAGCTTCAAGGCGAAGTTCATTTTGCTCGGAATATCGTCCTGCGTGTTTACGAACGGCTCGACTTCATTGACGGAACCATCACTTACTACAGCTACGAAGTTCAGCAGAACGAAAACCTCGTTTATTGGTACGATCCTCAACCTCATCCCACTGACCCGACTTTGGCTTTGAACCACCCGCATCACAAACACATTCCTCCCGATATCAAACATCATCGCATTCCTGCGCCGGAACTCTCTTTTGCTCAGCCTAATTTGCCGTTTCTTATCCAGGAGATTGTTTCAACTTTTCTCAGCAAGGGCGATTCGTGATCAAAGCGGCTTCAGCCTCTCCCCCGTCTTCAAATAGTGATTGATCGCTTCCTCCCAATCTTGCAAATCGTTCGCGTACATCGCGTGCAGCGCTTTTTCATTCAAAGCATTGCCGTTTTCACTCAAGCCGGTGAAGGTGTAAGTGATCTCAGCCTGGGTTGTCTGCGCGCTCTCGTCTCCTTCGCATCTCACCGTGATCATCCACAATCTTTCGGGCGTGAACACGGTGTATTCGACCAACGCTTGTTCGGGTGTGTATTTCGAAAGTATCCAAGTATACGGCGGCTCCTTCTCGAAGCGCGGCGGCGTTCGAAAGATCATGTGCTCCGCAATCTCTTCTTTATCCAAAAACACAATCTCGGGATTCCAGCCTGGCACCCACAACTTTTCCGTGATCGGGCCGAAGAGCGGAAACACGGTTTGCAATGGCGCATGGAGTTGGATGCGGCGCGTTTGCGAAATGCGCTGCGCTCGAAAACCTGAACCTTCCATGAATTTTTCCTTTCGCGTCATTGTGCGCGAGTTTTGCGCATGCTCATTTGAACACGACCTGCGCGCTTGCGTCTTCGACATAAACGATCTCATGCCCCGCTTCCCATTTGCCGTTTTTCAAATACTGCGCTTTGCTGATCATCTTGCCGTCCGCCGTGATTTCGCCGAGGCTCTGCACTTCGGTGGTGCCGCCGGCATCGCCGGTGACGAATTCATGGCCGATCATTTTGTTGTTTTCAAATTTCATCGTGCCCGTGGTGAAGAAGCCCGCGGTGGTGAAATAATAATACACGAGGCTCTGCTTTTCTTTATCCCAAAAAATAAGGCTCTCGCCGCCGTACTCGCCGTTGTTGATGGAATGCAGCACGCGCACGGCTTGGCCGTTGAGCGCGCGCTCCCAACGCGAAACATCATACATGGGTTTCTCAGGCGTGGAGCCGGCGAACTTGCCTCGCCACGTTTTGCCGAGATAGGGCTTGAACGGTTTGAGCGGCTCAGCAAGATCGTCTTGCGCGAAAGCCGGGGCGAGCATGATTGACATCAAAACAAACACGGCGAGAAACAACTTTGCGAAGCGGTTCATGAATGCTCCTTCGTGTAAGCATCCCTCCATCTGTCATTCTGGAAGAACCTTCCCTCGCACTTGCGGCAGCTCTCAAAACATGATGTCTCGCGAGCACGAGGGAAGGTTCTTACAGAATGACAAGTGAGGAGGGAGGTTTGAAAATCAAAAAGTGAATTGCTGCAGATTATCGTCAGCCTTTGCGCGCGATAGCCATAATGTGCGCGCTCGCGCCGAGGAGAGAAGGCTCGTTTTCCATTTGCCGCACGAGTTGCAGCATCTGTTCGCGTCGGGTGGCGTCGTTCCAACACGCCGCAAAATCTTGCAAGAGCCAGCCGGGGCCTTCGAGGGCGAGCGTGTGTTCGTGGTTCAATCCTGCGGCGGAAATTTCCTCGGCGATTTCTTGGGGGTGATGAAAATAGGCTTCAGTGAAATAAAAAATATTCTCGGTGGGATTGCGATGATGGCCGGTCGTCAAATCGTGCCGCACAATCTCCGCGAAGGTCGGATCGCCGAGCGTATTTTGAAACAGGCCTTCGAGGCCGGAGGCGAAACGCGAGATAATGGCAACACACAACACGCCGCCGGGCTTGAGCGCGCGCCGCGCTTCGTGCAATGCGGCGAGGCGATCTTTTTTCTCGATAAGATGATAAAGCGGGCCGAGCATGAGCACGGCGTCGGCGCAATGATCGGCAAATTGCAACGCACGCGCATCGCCGGAGGTGATACTCATTATCGGCGTGGCGACTTGTTGCGTTGAAAGTTTCCGCGCATGTGCGAGGTGCGAATCTATGGGATCGACGAGGTGCACTTCGTATTTTTGCTGCGCGAGCCATGCGGCATAAATGCCGGGCCCGCCGCCGACGTCGAGAATCATGGCCGGCGGCGCGGGCAAATAGCGCGTGAGCAGTTCCTGCGTGCGCGCGTGCTCCAGTTGAAACGCGCCCGTCGCGAGGCGGCCGGCTTCGTCGTACTTTTCATAGAACGCGCGAATCTGCGGAGACAAGCTTGCACTCTCGATCATGAGTTGCTTCTTCCTTTGGCCTCTTTCTATTAAACGTTCGCGGCGCGGTCTTTAACTCTCAACAAAAAATTCTCCCACGAAAAAAAGCTTTTCACTTTTAAACGTCATTCAGAAGGAATTTTTTTCGTACTGGAGATGACGGCCAGTGCTTAAACCCCGTTTTCGGGGCTGAGTGACATTTGAGGAGGGAGAAAGTGTAACCTAGGTCTCGCTCTGAGCAGTAAAGGCGTGCTATGAATTTCATCGCGAGCTCGACTTGGCCGCGAGCGCTTTGCTCTGTTGCACGCCGTACAAATACGTGCCGAACGCAATGCCAAGAATCGTGAACAAGGCGCCGAGCTTGCCTTCGCCGAGCATGACGAGCGCGGTGCCGGGGCATGCGCCCGCGAGTCCCCAACCGACTCCAAACAGCAACGAGCCGGGCAGCAGCGAAGATTTGTACGGCTTGCCCTTGAACTGCACGGCTTGTCCTTCAAACCACGAGTGCAATTTTATCTTTTTAAATAAAGCCACGCCCACCACGCCGACCGCGGCGGCGGTGACGATGACCCACAGGAGTTGAAAATCTTGGAAGAGAAAAAGTTTGGCGTAGAAGTCATACGTTGTCGCGCCGGCGCGGCTTAAGATGAAACCGAACACGATGCCGAGGAGGAGAAAGGAATATTTTTTCATGATGACCTCAAATGGTTCACTCGTTGCAAAAAGCGGAACCACGGATTGCACGGATTCTTTTTATCACAAATCCGTGCGCATCCGTGCAATCCGTGGTTAGGCCTTACTTTGTTTGTGTTCAAGCGAGCAGATTGAAGAGCAATTGCACGATGATTATGCCGCCCACAAAAAAGCCGGCGGAGGCAAGCAGGCTCGGAGGATTGAGCATGGCAAGCCCGGAGATCGCGTGACCGCTGGTGCAGCCGCCGGCCATGCGCGAGCCGTAGCCGATCATTACGCCGCCGAACACGAGCACGAGGCTCTTCGCCCACAAAGCTTGCGGCAGCACCGCGTCATACATTTGCCCCAAAGAAAAACTCGCGACGATTTCTTGCGAGGAGGTGAGCGCCGCGAGCAAACCGCCGAGCGGCAAACCGATGATGAACCACAAACGCCAATTGTTCGGCTCTTTGTAATCGCCTTCATGAAAGAACGAGGAGCGCGAAACGAAGCTGCACAAATTGCCATAGCCCGTGGACACGCCGAGCGCTTGGCCCGAAACGAGCCATTGAAATAGCAAGTAACCGCCGACGGCGAGTCCGCCGACCCAGCCGCTCCAAACGATGACTTCGGTCATGGTGATTTTCTCCTTCTGAAATGTGACGACCCGAATCGGTTAATCAAGCTAGCCCCATCATGCTGTCATTCCCTGGGCGCTTTGTGAGCAATGCGATGGTCGAACTTGGAAATGAGCACGAGAGTGACGAGCCTATGCGCAATTAGAAGTTCTTCGTGTGTATAAGAATAAAGATAAAATCCGAAACTGTCAAAAGATTTCTCGGCGCAGGTCAGAAGGAAGATGTTCCGGAAGTAAGAACGAGAGGTAGAGGCGGAGAGCGAAGATGATTTTATAGCAGAAATTTCGTAGCCAGGCGGCATGGCTGCCGCGCAAGTTTTTTTCTCGGTCCGGGGCTGAGTGGATTTCAAAAAGCAAAAGCGGCCGCCTTAATTCTACAAAGGCAGCGTTAGATTTTTGCCCGTGAACCATGCGAAATACGCCCAAAAAACTTTTCGTGTATTTCGCATGGTTCGGAAGCTAATGATGGAATCAATTAGACCGCCGGCGATAATGTCGTCCCGCACCCGCTCACGGCGCTACCGCAATGCCGCGTAGAGCCGAGGGGTTGGCAATATTGCCCAGCAGCACTGCCGTGCCCGAAGACAAGTCGATGAAGTAGAGGCTGGAAAAAATATTCGGCGCAACCGTCAGCGCGGCATAGGCCACGCCGTCGTTACCCGTGATGTCAAACCCCACGGCATTGCTCGTGTTGACGCCCAAGGCTCCAATCGTATACATCGATCCGTTATTTGGAGTCGGCAACGTCACCAAAACATCCAAGCCGGAGTCAATCGCGTAGAGCGTGGTCGTGCTCGCGCCCACGACGCTATTCGTATAAGCCGTGCCCACAATGTTGGGATTGATCCCGAAATTCGCATCGCCGCCGGCATAAGTCAAAGACGAGTCGCTGCCCGCAAGACTGCCGGTATTGGGATTCAAACGCAAATCTTGTTCGGCGTCGCTATGCACGCGAATGCGATCGGGCACGGGATTGAAATCGAAACCGAACGCAAAGCCGTTCAGCACGGGCGTGAATGCGGCCACGCCCACCGAAGCCGCAACGCCGGACAACGTGTCGAGCGTATAAACGCGATTCATATTGCTCATCCCAAACAGGCGTCCGTCATTGGGCCGGAAATCAATGCCGAGAATATTCTCGCCGTTCTGCAAGCCGGAAATGGGAAACGTGTTGGTGACCGTGCCGGGGCTCATGCTGCCGAAACGGATGAGGTTGTTGTTCCCATCGAGGCCATAAATGATGCGGCCTTGCACGCGCGGTAACGTGGGGAGCTTGGCATCGCACGCGCACAACGAAAGCGTAAGCGCGCAACACAAACTGGTAATCGTTTCGCGTGTGCGCCATGTCGCGGCCGGTCTTGGCCCTACTAAAATTTTCATAACGTCCTCGTGAAAATATTGAATGCGTTGGCTTTGTTTTTTTTCTGCAAAGAGACTCCCGCTTCCAGCTCTCCCAAAGATTTCAAATCGCATACCACGGGAATCAAAAGCCTACCCCGATTTGCCCCACGTTGCCGGGCAAATTAAAGCTTCAGCGAAGCAGCAAAAAAACATTCGGCGAAACTCGGTGCCTTCGGTGTCGCTCGGCTGCAAAGCTTTTCCGCCGAAATGCGCCGAAGCCACCGAGTGTCGCCGAAAAGACTTTGGCAGGATGATTTGACGGCAGAATCATTTTAGATCATTCTGCCATGAAATTATTCTGCCAAAAATTTTCAGAATTTTATTCCGCGTTTGAAAATCCGAAATAGGCGTTTGTAAGTTCGAGCGGTGTAAGAAGAAGGAGGAATTGAGGGTCCGGAAACGAAACTGGACCCGGAAGTATTTTTTCGGGTCCAGTTAATTTTGCGGGTGGCAGCTTGGTTCCGGCTTATTCGAAATCGAGTAAGGTGTGGGAATAGGAGCGCAAGGTGGCTCCGGTTTCGGCGAGGTAACGCTTCCAAAAATCCTGCACGGCGAAAAACTGTTCGGTGTCTTTGGCGTAAGCGCCCGCGATCCAAACGTCCACGCCCGGTAATTTCGGTATGCGATTTTTGAGCTTGAGGGTCGCCAGGACGTTTGCCAAATAGGCCGGCGTGAGTTGGTCCGTGTCGAAGTTAAACTCGTTGGAGCTTTCTTGCATATCGGAAATGATGATGATGGATTTTTTGCCGGGCCAGCCGCGCATCACTTGATCGCAAATCAGAAAGGAATTGACGATCTCGCTCTTTTGCACTTTGGAGCGCATGTCGAGCACGGAATCCACGGTCGCGGCAATTTGCGCGCTCATCGTGCGAATGGTATTGTGATAGCGGGTGCTGTTGTCGCTAAACATATTGAACGCCGGAAATTTTGCGTCGTAAATCGGCGCAAACTGCGCAATGGTGAGATCCAGAATCTTGCACACCATCATGCGATCGCCCGCTTGTAGCCGCGAGACGATGAGTTCGATATATTTTTTATAATTCTCCCGATCCGGGAGCGTGCTCAAGGAGACGTCGATGAACACCATGACCAGTCGCGGCTCCCGCGGAGCGCTGGAGTTGCAGCCTGGCAACAGGGTCGTTAAGACAATGCTCGCGGCCAAAACCGCGGAGCCGATAACACTCGCGCGCAGCAGTTTCATGAATCTACGTTTCATTCCATGAATACGGTTGAGGATGAAGTTTAATCAAACGCGAAACGCGTACTGACCAGTGCGGTGGAAGGCTTGCTCTGCCCGTTGTTATTGGCAAAAGTTTCTTCCTGAAAATCCGGAATCAAAATATCCGGTAACATATCGAAAGCTTTGGGCCGGCGATCATCCTTGCGATGTAGCAAGTTGTGTTGGCGGTACAGGCTAATCATTTGATGCGCGCAGTCGCGAATCTCGAAAATTTGGTTGTGGCAGGTTGATTTCAACGCGTTGCGCAACCCTTCTAGTTGATGAATGCGCCCGAGGCTTTTGATGTAATCTTGTTTGAACTTGAACAGCTTGAAATCCCTTTCGTGCGCATACCACGAGGCGTAAACGGAAATCATGAAGATCAAAAAGTTCAGGGAGAGAAAAAAGAGCCAGGCATTAAAGACCGTCTCGTCCGTGCTCGGCACCGAAGATTTAAAATAACTGTTGCGCACCGCGGCGAGGGCATAGAGCGAAAAGATAATGACGCCCAAGCAGCCGATCGACAAAAACACCAGCGTGCGGTCTTTTTCATCTTCACGCAGGAAGCGGCCCCAAAAATGTCCGGCCACCGGAATGGCGAACGACAGAATCAATGCCATGATGATGGTTTCAAACCGCGGCGAGCCAAAGATGTCGAACACTTGCGCGTTCATGGCCAACTCCGCCACGCCGAACACGAAGATCATGGGAAAATACCACCACGGCGTATGGTCGAACATGGTGTCGCGATCCAACTCTTGCTTGCGCGTGAGGTAGTTCTCTTCCGATTGCCGGAGTTTGTGTTCCCAGGTTTTGTGCTGGCCGATGAGCTTGGAATCACGAGCTTGCCAACGCTGATACACGTGTCGAATTGCGCGATCGGCCTTCTTGCAAATGGTTTGCTCATAGTCGGTAGCGCTCCGGACTTCATGCCAATTGCTGTTGTCCATGTGGCCGAGGCGCTGGCTTTTATTCAAATGATACGAGATGCTCTCGTCGTTCAACGGGGGTAAATCTTTTTTCCCGTCGGATCGGCCGTTCATGCGTGCCTGCCAACCGGTCCCTACTATCCATGGTCGCATAATCTCTCCTAGAAAGTCTAACAGCGTGGAATACCTCCTCTCACCACATGATGCGGAAGGATGAAAAGGTCATGTTCTTTTAT
The DNA here is from genome assembly GCA_964395375.1 of uncultured Cytophagia bacterium. GTDB lineage: Bacteria > Zhuqueibacterota > Zhuqueibacteria > Zhuqueibacterales > Zhuqueibacteraceae > JABWAN01. Next base: position 2,374 of record CAYNDW010000031.1, on the reverse strand, counting down.
ACCGACCAATGTCGCAATGTGGGAAAATTTTTCACGGAGAAAATGGAAGTTTTTGCTTCCCTTTTGAAAGGTGAATGTTTATCTTTTTTTCAACATTCATAAAGAACCGGACACACTTGTAAACGCAACCTAAGGGAGCCCAGATGAAAGTCGGAATTCTACGCGGCGAAGAAAATTCCTTCCCCGAAGCGCTCATCGAGCGCATCAACCAAAAAAGCGCGGAACGTAAGCTCGACATTACGGCGGAGTTCATTAAAATTGAAACCGTGCAAATGGCCGAGCCGTGCGAATACAACCTCATCATTGATCGCATTTCCCACGACGTGCCGTTTTACCGCGCGTTTTTAAAAAACGCGGCGCTGGCCGGCGCGCAGATCATCAACAATCCCTTCTGGTGGAGCGCGGACGACAAATTTTTTAACTATGCCCTCGCACACAAAATCGGCGTGCCCATTCCCAAAACCGTGATGCTGCCGCACAACTCGCATCCCCCCTCCACTTCTTCCCAAAGCATGCGCAATTTGGTTTATCCCATCAATTGGTACAACGTGTTCAACTACGTCGGCTTTCCTTCCTTCCTAAAGCCGCACGCGGGCGGCGGCTGGAAGCATGTTTATAAAATCCACAACGAAGAAGAGTTCTTCCATTGTTATAATCAAACCGGCACGCTCTGCATGGTGTTGCAAGAGGGCATCGAGTTCACGGAGTATTACCGCTGCTACACCGTGGGCCGCAAGTACGTGCATATCATGCGTTATGATCCCAAGCAGCCGTTCTACTCGCAATATGTGCCGGGCAATCCGCCGCCCGCGCCGGACATGGACGCGAAGATCAAAGAGTATTGCTTGCTCATCAACAACGCGCTCGGCTATGATTTGAACACTTGCGAATTTGCCGTGCGCGACGGCATTCCGTACGCGATCGACTTCGGCAATCCCGCGCCCGATTGCGACCTCAAGTCCGTCACCCCGGAAAATTTCGAATGGATTGTGGAGCACATGTCTGAGCTTGCAATCGAGCGCGCGCAATTACCCCAGCAACCGCCCGCGGAATATGCGTGGTCGCAATTTCTCGGCAGCGCAGAAAGCGCGACGGCCGAAGAAAAGAAAACCGTTCGCAAAACCACGCGCCGTGCCGTGAAAAAAACCGAATAGCGATTGACCAAAAATAATCAACCACGGATTGCACGGATGAACACGGAGGTTTTCAAAACGAATCCGTGTTCATCCGTGCAATCCGTGGTTAAATTTTTTTGAATACCGAACGGCAAGGCCGTTCCTGTTCAAAATAAAATCCGAGGAGGATTAGCGTGAATCCCCAATTCACCATTGGCATTGAGGAAGAATTTCAAGTCGTCGATCCGAAAACGCGCGAATTGAAATCGCACGTTTCAGAGATGTTGGCCGAAGGGCAAATGCTTTTGCAGGAACATCTCAAGCCGGAGATGCACAAAGCCGTGGTCGAGATCGGCACCGGCATTTGCAAAAACGTGGAAGAAGCGCGCGCGAGTGTGATTGGGCTACGCCACACCATTATTGAATTGGCCCACAAAAACGGCTTGCGCCTCGTCGCCGCGGGCACGCATCCCTTCTCCGATTGGCGCACGCAAGAGATCACCGAGAATGAGCGCTACAAAAATCTTGTGGATGAAATGGGCGACGTGGCGCGCGGCAATCTCATCTTCGGTTTGCACGTGCACATCGGCATCGAAGACCGCGAAATCGCCATCGCGTTGTGCAATCAAATGCGCTACTTCCTGCCGCACATTCTCGCGCTTTCCACCAGCTCGCCGTTTTGGCTCGGCCGTAAAACCGGCTTGAAATCCACCCGCGCCGAAATCTTCAAAAAATTTCCGCGCACCGGCATTCCCGACGTGTTCTCTTCTTGGGCCGACTTTGAGCTCTTCGTGCAAACGCTGATCAAAACCAATTGCATCGACAACGGCAAAAAAATTTGGTGGGACATTCGCCCACACGCCTTTTTCAACACGCTTGAAATTCGCATTTGCGACGTGCCCAGCAGCGTCGAGACCACGATCGCGCTCGCCGGTCTCATTCAAGCCACGATGGCCAAGCTCTGGCTGCTGCACAAGAACAACATGAGTTTCCGCATTTATCGCTCCTCGCTGATCGAAGAGAATAAATGGCGCGCCGCGCGTTATGGCATCGAGGGCAAGTTGATCGACCTCGGCAAGCAGAAAGAAGTCCCGTTCCGCGATTTGTTGTATGAATACATCCGCTTCGTCGACGACGTGGTGGATGATCTCGAATGCCGCTCCGCGATCAATCACTTGTATCGGATTTTAGAAATCGGCACGAGCGCGGATCGCCAACTGCGCGTGTATGAAGAGACCAACGGCGACTTGACCGCGGTG
>CAYNDW010000030.1:0-18557 GCA_964395375.1 uncultured Cytophagia bacterium | reverse complement strand
GTCTATGTTGAAGGCCACCCGAAAAAAACTTACAAGTGTCGAACTTGGGCTAGAGTTGTCATTCCGAAGGAGCCTTTTTAAGCGTTCGGTAGTATGTGCAGCGAGTAAAAAGATTCCTCTGGTATGACATGATGAGGGGCGCTTGAAAAAAACTGCTCGTGCAATTCAACGTAGCTGCAAAGTGACTTTTTCATTTCTGACACTCATCCTCCCCCAACGATCTCCCCGGCACGAGCGTACACAAATCCGGGTGCGGCATGCCTTGCAAGCAATAGAGCTGCCGCTTCTCGATCACCTCCGGCTGGCGGCGATCTTCGACATCGGCGAGCACGCCATATTTGCATTTGAGGCATTTCGCTGGCTGCCATTCGAAACCGTTGGCAATCGCGCGCGCGACGAGCGCTTTGCTGGAATCCCATTCCGCGTGTTCCTCGCCGCGCTCCACAATCTCCACGCGATGCACTTTTTCAAACAACACACGCCCGCGATTAAGCGTGAACTTAGCGCGAAATTCGAGCTTCATGCCGGGCGCGAATTGCAAGCGATCTTGCACCTCTTTGCCGACGACAGCGTAGCAATCATCTTCGAGGTGATCGTTTTCCACAAAAGCTTCGCTAAATGCGATTTGAAAACCGCGCAAGCGCAACTCGTGCCTCTTCGGATAAATAAAACGCTCAAAGCGCGGTTTAACCGCGGAGATCACGCCGAGCACATTCACTTGCCGATTCCGCCGGCCTTCAACCCATTCCGCAAACTCCTCATACCGGTCGCGCCAGTCCTGATATTCGGCCTCTGAAATTTTCAACTCGGGCCGATTGCTCACCTTGTCTTCAATAAAAAATTCGCACCCGGAGCAGAGCCTGCCAACGTGGTGGTAACCGCGATAACACGCTTTGCCTTTTTCAAACAACTTGCAGCGCCAGCGATGGTACACGCAGCCGTTCGGAAAGCAAGCCTTGCGTTCGAGAATATGTACTGCCGAAACTTTATATTCGAACTTTTCATGGCTATCGTGGCGGCAACGGAAAACATCCATGCGCTTGAACTCGTTGCGATAACGCATGCTTCGACCCGTATTTATAAAAAAGGGGCTTGAAGACACACCCATCAAAAACGCACGCTGGGGCGCTTTGTCCGCGTGCGCCTTTGCGCGGTGTGCGGTGCACTTGAAATTTTTGCAATGTAACGCTCTCACGCGCAGATGCAAGCGGAAAAAGCTCTTGACTTTGGGCGGCAGAATTTTTATTGTGGGCGCGTTCAAACGGGGCTGTAGCTCAGTCTGGGAGAGCGCTTGAATGGCATTCAAGAGGTCGCCAGTTCGATCCTGGTCAGCTCCACTTTGACAAACTCGCAACACAAGATGGCGCAATCACAGCGCCATTTTTATTTTTAGCGGACATAGTTCTTGATTCTCAAGAGCTTTCTTCTTATCATTCGCCGTCGTTTTTCGAGGATGAAGCCGCTCGCATTCGTTTATGCAAAGGTAAGCGCCATGTCCATGCTCAAAGAGATTATCGAAATCAAAAGACCGTTTAACGACGTTTGGGAATATCTCGACATCGCGCGTTGGCCGAAAGTTTCTCCGATCTTTCAAGAGGTCGAAGCCGCGGAGAGCGGCATGCAGGTGGGAGCGCAATATATCGTTACCGCCGGGCCGGGCGAAGCGAAAGTGAAATACAACGTCGAGGTGCTAGCGTATGATCAAGAATTGGGACGCTTGGTTTATAAACGCACCGGCGGGCCGTTGCCCGGCACGAGCGAATGGTCGCTCACCAAAACCGCTGCCGGCACCAAGGTGATTTACACGAATCATTATCAACACGACATGAACTCCACAGTCTTAAGCTCAATCACGCGCGCGATGGAGCGCTTTCTCACCGACATGCGCAACGCCGTTGAAAAAGAGAAGGACTGAGCAGATAAGTTGCAACCTAGATTTTTTTCCACAAAAAGCGCTCCCACGAAAATGAAAGGTCGTTTTCGTGGGAGCGCTTTTTTCAGGTGAAAGTTATACGCTCTTATTGAAGAACGCATTGACGAGATTACAAATCCCACGACCAGGAATACGAAAGACACGCTTGCCGTTTTTTTTCGATGCGGCCTTGCACGAAGCGCGCATCCTCTTCGCGCACGCGGAACTCTACGCGATGGGCGTTGTGGCGATAAAGCGAAGAGCGGAGGAATTCCAAGCCGAACGACCATTCACGGATTTCCGGAAATTTCTTTTTCACCGCATGCTGAGCGCGCTCACCGAACTCTCCCAAACGCATGCCGAATGCGCCGCGGCTATAAGCACGAACCCTCCCCAGCGTCAATTGCGCGCGCCCACCGTAAAACAAATTCGCAATCGTAAACGCATGCGTGCTGCTGCGCGCTTCGTAAGTTGCCGTCTCCATCCGTGCATGCTCGCCGAAATATAACCCCTGGTGCTGATCACCGTTTCCTATCTTCGCCAGTTTGAAGACCGCGGAGATTGGGCCCTTGTCACCCCCAGCTTCGATCGCAATCGCGGAGAGCGTCGTCGCATAGGCCTCGTTGCGCCAATCGAGCGCTCGCATTTTTACGTAATCGCCTTGGCGATAGTAGCGCGCGATTGCAGCCAAGGCTGCTCCACCTTGCATGCGTTTCGTGACTTTGCCTTTATCATCAAAGAACTGAAGATGAAAGGGGAGAAACGCATAGCGTTGCGTATATAGTTCGGAGCGCCGCGGCGCTTCGTGGTTGCCCGCAAGCTGCAAATCGAGACCGCGACCAAAGCCGTCATCATCGTGCAAACTCGCCGAGCGAAACGTCGCGAGAAAAAAACGCTCGCCGCCGGAATAAAGCTCGGGATAACTCGGGCGATACGCCGCGCCGTCTTGCCAGCGCGAAAAAGTTTCGGATATCGCTGCGAGGCGTTCAGGCGAAGCGGTTTGATTTGAAGCAGAATAGCCTTGCAGCGCGCTTTGTTTTAGCTCCGCGATTTCCGTTTGCGATTTGCCGCGAGCTTGCGCGCGCGCGACCTTCTGCTCGAGGTCGATATACAAATTTTGCAAAGAACGCTCATCACCAGGCGCATCTTCTGTGATTGCCGGCAATGACTCTTGCACGGGGATTTGTTTTAATGCCTCGCGCCAGCGATCGCGTGCAGCTTGAGCTTGCGCTTGAAATGCTTCAAAGCGTTTACGCTCCTCTTCCGAAAGCAATTGTAGGCCGCCCAGCTCTTCACGCACCATTGCCATGAAAACGCGAATTACCAAAGAATCGTCTTGCCCCCGCGCTGTGTTTGCCGCAGCATTAAAATCGTTCATCCCGCTTGTGGGATAAAGCGGCCGCGCGTCTTCAAACCATTCCACCAAATCGAATTGCGGCGTAATGCGCAACGTATCGAAACGCGTGGTTATGCCCGCAGCTTGCGCTACTTGATCGGGAGAAATCGACGCGCCGGTGAGTGAAACGCTCGTGTTAAATTTGATATCCGCAAAACTTTGATAAGCCAACTCGCTGCACACGATGGCGTCGAGCGTGTTGACGTCAAAACGGAAATCATACGGCTTGCCATATTGCAAGAGCGCGAGCGCCATAAAACGCGCCATTTGCGCGTGATATTCCTCCGCTCGGCCCGGCGCTGCACGCAAGCGCGTCGCAACGAAATCATCAATATAAAAGAAGTGTTCGAAAGGATTCATGGTCACGCCGCCTTCGTGCGCCGCGAGCGTTTGACCGTCGCGCAGCGCTTCGATCACGTTGGCATGCTGATACTTGAGACGATAGAGCGCTTCGAAGAGCAGGGGATTGAGCGGTTGGCCGTTGAAGTTTTGGTTCGCCATACGACGGCGCATGATGCCGAAGCGTAGCCATTCTTCTTTTTCATTCACACGCTCAAGCGCGCGCGCATAATCGGCCAGCGTGCTGTCGAGGGCGTTCGCATTCATGCCCGAAGCGGCTTGCTGCATCTCGGCGGTCGTGAACACGCCGAGCTTTTGCAGCGTCGCATAACTTTCTAGATAGATCGCAACGTGGCCGAGATAGCCGGGGATGAGTTTGTCCGTTATCGCAAAGCGCGTTTTTTCGAATAACAAATCGCCGGCTTTGAGTCTGCTGGCAATCGCGTTGGTCATGGCCGGATGCACGCCATGTTTTTCACCGGCGGGATGAGGATAGTATTTATAAAACGCCGGCAGCGCATGCCCGCGCGATTCGCCGATGCCGAGCGCGTTTCCGATTCTGAACAGATTCGTGCCCACGAAGTTGCCGAAGAATTGCGAAATATTGTGTACCGTTCGGCCGGTCAAGTCCGTTGCCGGGTCGAGCGTTGCGCTGAAGCCTGCAAGCGAGTTGCGCCAAATCACGGCAACATCGCTTTGACTCGCAATGGCGCGCAGCGTCGGATCAGTTAACAAAATTTCTGCGCGTTGTTTTAAAGCCGCGGGGAGCGCCGCGAGTTTGGCGGTTTTATTTTTTAATTGAAAGAAGCGCGAGCGCGAGCGCTGTCGGCGTTGCGGATCGAAGTAATCGGCCGTCATTTTTTCAAATAGGCCATATTGCAAACCAAACGAGCGATTGCCCTCGTTCAAACGATTCTTCACGACCGCGGAGTTGCCCGCGGCGTTTTGCAAGGAATCAGCGAGGCGATATAGCGCGCGCTCGACTTCGAGCAGAGTGAGCAATAGTTCAAACTGCGCGGCGGCGGATTCGTCCTTATTGGCGCTCCCCGACCACTGCAGGAATTTTTCGGAAGACAGTTTTCGCAGCGGCTCATAGCGCGCGGAAAAGGCGAGCAGGCTTTGATAGCTTTGATTGAGCTGCGCCATCTCTTTCGCCCATTGCGCTTGTACCGAAGCCGTCAACGTGCTGTTCTGCTCGCCCGCGCGCGCCTCGCGCCACACTTTGACATAATTCGTGAGCGGGCGCGCCGCGCGTTCGGCAGCGAGAGTGATCTCGTTGGCGGCTTGCAAATCTTTGCGCCAGTCTTCGGTTTGGGCGAATGCAATTGAAGTGAGCAATGTGAGCGCGAAGAGAGTGGCTGATAACAAAGAAGAAGATTTCGCACGATTCTGCGCGACACCGGCTTGGCCCTCCTCAAGGGCGGAACTATTTTTTGAGGCGCGAGCACCATTAGTCCCACCTTGATGGGGGATTAAGAGGGGTGTCTTCGAACCGGAGAAAGCAGCCGAGCCTCGCTGCTCCCGCAAAAAGTTTTTCAGCTCGTTTTCAATCTTCGTGTGATTCTCCAGAATCAACTCGCGCTGCTCGGGCCAGAAGAGGTTCGTGAGATCATCCCACGGCAGCCAAATGAGCGCGTCGTGATTGTAGGAGTCCGTGGGCGTGGCGTGTGTTTGTTCCGTACAAAAAAGAAAGTAGTGCGTTTCCTTCCACGCCGTCTTGTTGAAATCCAATCTTGCTTTCACGCCGAGTTTGCCGAGCAGGGTCAAATCTACGAGGCCGGCTTCTTCTTCAATTTCACGACGTGCGGCTTGTTCGAAAGATTCGCCGGGATCCACATGGCCTTTGGGCAGAACGTATTGCGCGAGATCGCGTTCGGTGGTGCAGGCGATATAGATGCGCTCGCCTTCGACGCGCGCGACTACGCCGCCCGCGGAAACGTGCGTCGATATTTCTTCCGGGCGGTGGTACCAAGACTGATCGATGAGCATTTTGTGTTCTCGGTTTAGGTTCGGCGTTGGCTAGAAATGATTCGCGCGCTCAAGAATTGGGGTTCATCGGTCTAAAGCGTGCTCGGTTTCATGGCGCGCATAGATTTTAAGTTTGAAAAATTTTCGCTTTGCCGTGAAGCGTTAGGCCCGCGTCCCCAACATATTCACTCACATGAATAATGTCAAGGACGGCGAACGCCGCGCTTGTATTTGAAAAATTTTCGTTGTACGTTGCGCTTCAACTTTTGAAAGCAATACGGACAGGACCCTCCGTGCTTCGCGCTAACGCCGCGAACATCACGTCAAGCTCGACTCAATCCCCTTTCACTTTAAACCTACGGGCAGCGCCGCGACCCACCGTTTGCGACGCTCCGACAAACCCAAAGGAATGTGTGCTATGCAGAAACTCAGCTTCACGGCTCGCTTCGGCTTTTATGAAGAACTCAAAGGCCGCGTGTATCGCTACTTCGAAGAGAACAAACTCTCGCCGCACGCGGATTGGCGCATGTACGTTAAAACCGCGCTCATCTTGCTCTGGCTGGCTGCGTCCTATGTAATTTTGGTTTTTGCTTCCTCTTCGTTGATTATTGCCATCATCACTGCTGTGGCCGTCGCGCAAGGCTTGGCATGGGTCGGTTTTAATATCATGCATGACGGCAATCACGAAAGCTATTCCCAGAATAAATACGTGAATCGCATCATGGGCTTCACGCTCAATCTCATCGGCGGCAGCCATTGGTTTTGGAAGCAAAAACACAACATTCTGCATCACACCTACACCAACATCACCGAGTTGGATGAAGATATTCAGGTAGACTACATTCTGCGGATGAGTCCCGAGCAGCCGCGCAAACCCTGGCATCGCCTCCAACATATCTACGCGTTTCCAGCTTATTGCTTCATGTCCCTGCTCTGGGTGGCAATCGGCGATTTTCGCAAATTTTTTTCTGGGCGCATTGGCGATTATCGCTTGCCTAAGCCCTCGGCCTCGGAAGCCACGATCTTTTTTCTCACCAAGTTTTTCTATTTCGGCTATATGCTCATCTTGCCGATGTTTTTTCATCCCGTGCTCTATGTGTTGGCGTTCTTTGTGTTCGTGCAATTCGTGCTGGGCTTCACCCTCGCGATCACGTTCCAGTTGGCGCACGTGATTGAAGGCAACACTTTCCCCAAGCCGGATTTGCAATCGGCCACGATAGACAATGAATGGGCCATTCACGAAGTGGAAACCACGGCCAATTTCGCGCCAAAGAGCAAGCTCGCCTATTGGCTTCTCGGCGGGTTGAATTTCCAAATTGAGCATCATCTTTTCCCGCGTATTTGCCATATTCATTATCCCGACATCAGCAAGATCGTGAGGAAAGCGTGCGAGGACTTTGGCATCAAATACGTTTCGTATCCCACCGTGCGTGCGGCCGTCGCGGCGCATTATCGCTTTCTCAAAAAACTGGGCCGCAAAGATACGCTCCTGCCGGAAGAAATGCTCGCACGGTTTTAACCGAAGCCCCATCTCTCGATTTTCGCAGCGACCGGCCGCGCTTCGCCGGTCGCTGTTATCCTTCGTTGAAATCCCGCTTGCATAACACTCGCGATCGCGCTATTATTATCTCAAGCAGATTACTCCTCACGCGATATTCGTGAACCATGCCCCGGACTTTTAACACCGACATTCTCGATCAATGTTTACAGCGCGAGCGACTTGAGAATGAAAAAACCAGAAAGCGCACATTGCGACAACTGACGCAACTGTTGCCGAAGTTGGCTGGCGACTATGGCTTGCGTGAGGCTTATGTATTTGGCTCACTAACCAAGCCGGGGCGCTTTCGCAAGAACTCGGACATCGACATTGCCGTTCTCGGTTTGAAGAAAAAAGATTACTTTGCCTTTATGGCCGCGCTACGGAATGCTCTCGAACGCGAGGTCGATGTCATCGAACTTGAGTCTCATCCGTGGCGCGAAAAAATTTTAGAGGCCGGTATTCAATGGAAAGAGCCAAACTAATTCTGCTCGAAGCGGATTTGCTGGAACAGCAAAAGCATATCGATAAGGTTTATCGCAAGATTGCCGCGCGCAAGAAAGCGGCGCAGCACGATCCGATTGCTTTTGAGAGCCTGGCGTATCAACTGCACAATCTCTATTCCGCCTTTGAAGATTTGTTTAAGACCGTGGCCCAGCATTTCGAAAATCATATTTCCGATAAAGGCGGTTGGCACAAAGAGCTTTTGAAGCGCATGGCAACGAACATTCCTGGAATTCGACCGGCGTTGATTGGCGCGCAATCACATGAGTTGCTGGAAGACTTGCGCGGCTTTCGCCACGTGTTTCGGCATGCGTATTTGTATGAACTGGATCCGGAACGAGTCAAGCTGGTCTATAAGAAGGCGCAGGCGTTAAAAAAAATATTTACGGCCGAAAGCGAGGCGTTTCTCGCGCAATTGCGCAAGCAGAAGTGACTTTCTTAACCGTGAAGGATGCGTTTGAAAACGTTTCACCCTCGGCTTGGCCGAGGTTTTAAATTGCGCCTCTTGGCAATTTCCAGCAACAACTCAATACACTTTCCCGCCGAACTCCAAATCCATGTCCCTTCCTTCTACTTCAGCATTACTTGCACCTCCTCTCGGCGATATGCCGCCGGAAGAATTTCGCCGTTATGGCCATCAGTTGGTTGATTGGATCGCAGATTTTCTAGCGAACCTTGACGCGCATCCCGTGCTCCCTGCAATCAAACCGGGCGATTTGCGCGCGCAATTGCCGCCCGCGCCGCCGCAAACCGGCGAGGCGATGCACGACATTCTCGCCGAGGTGGATCGGCTCATCATGCCCGCGATGACGCATTGGAATCACCCGAATTTTTTTGCGTACTTCTCGACTAGCAGCAGCGGCCCCGGCATCTTAGGCGACATGTTGAGCGCCGCGTTTAATGTGAATGGCATGTTGTGGAAGAGTTGCCCGGCCGCGACTGAGCTTGAGCAAGTGACGTTGGATTGGCTCCGACAAATGCTCGGCTTGCCCAAAGAATTTTGGGGCATCATTTATGACACGGCTTCGATTAGCACCATGCACGGCCTTGCCGCGGCGCGCGAGCAACTTGCTGATCTGGAATTGCGCGAGCACGGCATGGCCGGACGCAAAGAAGTGCCGCGCTTGCGGCTTTATGCCTCGGAGCACGCGCATTCTTCAATTGACAAATCCGTGCTCACACTCGGTCTCGGCCAAGCCGGCGTGCGTAAAATTGCAACCGACGAACAATTTCGCATGCAGCCCGAGGCTTTGCAACGCGCGTTGAATGAAGATCGCGCCGCGGGTTGGCGACCGTTCTGCGTTGTCGCGAGCGTGGGCACAACTTCGGTGTCCAGCATTGATCCCGTTCCTGCGATTGCCGAAATTTGTGAACGCGAAAGTTTATGGCTACACGTTGATGCGGCCTATGGCGGCTCGCCCGCGGTCGTGCCTGAGATGCGTTGGGTGCTCGCCGGTTGCGAGCGCGCCGATTCGCTGGTCGTCAATCCGCACAAATGGCTGTTCGTGCCCGTGGATTTGAGCGCATTTTATACGCGCAAGCCCGAGGTGCTGCGTCGTGCGTTCAGCCTCGTCGCGGAGTATTTACGCACCGCGCAAGACAGCGAGGCGGAAAATTTCATGGATTATGGCCTGCAGCTTGGCCGCCGTTTTCGCGCGCTCAAACTTTGGTTCGTGTTGCGCTACTTCGGCGCGGAAGGTATTGCCGGCCGCATTCGCGAACACTTGCGCCTCGCGCAACAACTCGCGGGTTGGATCGACGCGCATCCCGACTTCGAGCGCATGGCGCCCACGCCGCTGAGCCTTGTTTGCTTTCGCGCGCATCCGGCGCACATTCAAAATGAAGAAGCTCTGAATCAACTAAATGAAAAACTGCTTGAAGCCGTAAATGCCACGCGCGAGGTTTTTCTATCACACACCAAACTTAACGAGCGCTACACACTCCGCTGCGCCATTGGTAACATTCACACCGAAGAACGGCACGTGCGGCGCATGTGGGAGATCGTGCAGCAGCAGTTTGCTCGGCTTTAAACCAACGAACTCTACGCGGCGTCACGAGCGCAGCATTTGAGGCAACTTACACATGGATTGCGTGCGCGCGTTTGCGATGCGACAAGGGGGAGGCGGAAGCACCGAGGCGTGGCAAAAATTTTCGGTGTGGGCGGGATTAAGAACAGCAAGAATAAAATACCGGATAACAAGTGAACCAAGTCAAACTTCAGTAGGACGTGTCTTAGTTGCCTCAAAAAACATCGTACGCGAGAGTGCGATTTCGTATGTTGGAGTCGCTGGTTATTGTTGCGTCCTCATGCGCGTGAAATGTTGATTGAGTTTGGCGAGGGCTGCGAGGGTCTGTTCGCCGATATTCCGGCTTTGAATCTTTGTCACGGCTTGCCGCGCGAGCGCGAGATGCGTTTGGTTCCAGGCTTCGGGATCGGTGGCGCTTAAAAAGTATAAGCCGTTGATAACGCCGCTCGGCGACAAATTTTTGAGGCGATCGGCTTCGAAGAGTTTGAGCGTGAGCGTAATCGCCGCCGGCGAATCCTGGTATTCGCGCTCCAATAACGCCACTGCGGCTTTGCGTTCCTCGGCGGTGTTGGCGTTCATTTGCAAAACCAAACGATTGATCGTTTCGGTTTCGAGACCTTCGACTCCGCTTTGGCCCACGGCTTGGAGTTCTTGGTTCGCGGAAACTTGCAAGCCCGCGAAAAGCTGCTCGGCTTCTTCTTGGGTGAGTGCCAAGCGCACGAGCGCGACCGTGAAATTGCGTTTGGCCTCGTCCTGCTTTTCAGTTAATCCCGGCAGCAGACTCAAAACCCATTTGTATCTCTCGACCCGCTCCTTCGATTCTTCCACGCCCGCGGAGCGCGCTTTCAATTGCACTTCCAACGCGCGCAAATCTTTTTCCCTGCGATCAATCTCATTCTTCGTTTGCGCATTCCACACCGTCAATACAATGGTGACGAGTGTGCCGATCGTGCCGATCCAAGCGCCGAGGCGTTCGAACCAAGGCTTCTTTGCAGCGGACTCGTTTTTTTCGGACATGGGAGTGCTCCTCAGCTAAGGGGTGAAGTCGGATTTTCGCGCGACGGGCTTGGATGAGTTCATCAACTTTCTTGCGAAAGGCTGGCTTCGCGTGGGCGTGAATCAAACTTCAATCCACGCGAGTTGAGATTTATATTTGCAGCCCCACTCGGTGTCCGTAAGAATATCTTCAAAGCCAATCAGAAAGGGCGCGCTATCGTCGTCCATCAGATGAGCCTTGAATTTGATCGGCGATGAAGTGGCCTGAGGGTCTTTGAAAATAAGAGTGGCTTCTCCAAGCTGCCCCGAGATGCCTTTAGTATCGTCAGCGCCGAGTCCGAAGAGTCGGGTCTTGGCATGAGTCAAGAATCGAACATCACCAGAACTCCAAATAGAATGCGGTATAATCGAAATGGGATTGCCGCAATCAATGATGACGCGCGTTTCCGGCGACCACCCGCTCATCGTCTTGAGTTGCACGGTGCCCAGCAACCGAACGAGTCGCAGATGAATTCCGTGCGCTAGAAATTCCAAATCAATTTTGGTTTGGAAGTGCAGGTTGATTCGCGTAGACATGAATGCCCCTTTCCGCAAAGATGATGGGGAAATGTGTTTTGCCGGTTCGTGCTTCAGCGCTTCGGCGCACTTCGGCGATAACTTTTCCCGAAGCGACAACTTGTTTGTCAACTACGGCAACCCAGAGATTGGGATAAGCTTGAGCAAGATCGGTGATGTGTTCATCGGCCCAATTGTTATCTTCCCAATACTCCGGAGGCGTTGGGGGAACTAGAGGATAGGCTTGGTTGGACATGTTGGTATCTCCTAATCGTGGAATCATTTTTTTATCTGCGAAAACATAGAAAGAAGATAGGAAGGCAACAAGCAGAATTTTCGCAACCGCGTGAAGTCGGATTTTCGCGCGACGGGCTGGGAGGGCTTCATCGACTCTTTTGCGAAAGTCCGACTTCGCTTTGCATTATTCCCACTGGCGCAGCAAGCGAATCATCTCGCCGGCGCTTTCGACTTCCATTAAGTCCGTGAGCGCATTTTCAAATGCGGTGACTTCCGCGAGGTGTTTATAGATTTTTAAATATAAATCTTCGTCGCCGTGCGGCGGCGCGAGCACGACGAAGAAGAAATGCGTGGGCTGGCCGTCGGTCGCATCGAAGTCAATGCCCTCGCGCGAGCGCGCGATGGCGATTGTCAGTTCGCGAATATAACTCGTGCGCACGTGCGGAACCGCAATGCCGCGACTCAAGCCCGTGCTCGCGCGGCGCTCACGATTAATCAAATCCGTGAGCAGCTTGCGCTTGTTGATGACATTGCCGGAGGCTTCGAGCAAATCAACCAGCTCCGCCAACACGGTTTCTTTTTGCTGCTGCCGAAATTTTTCGAGATTGAAGTCCGGGTCTTCCGGCTCGAGCAGCGGCGGCGCTAGCTCGAACTTGATGAGGTTGGCGGAAAGATAGCGGGTGAGGTTCATGGCGCGAGGCACTCCGAGTACTCTTCTTTTTCACGATAACGTGCGACACCCCCCTCAAGGGGGGAATTTTCACACACGCTGCGCACGAACTTTTGCGCCTGCCACGCAATCGCGTAATCCATCCAACGCCGATCACCCCACGGCGTCGCCGTGCGCGCAATAAAGCCCATGTGGCCGCCGCTCCGCGTGAGATACAGCGAGAGCGCAGGATTGTGCGGCAAATTTGCAAATGACTCCACGGGAATAAACGGATCATCGTCGCTGGCAATCAGCGCCGTGGGCAGCGTGAGGTTCGCGAGCAATTGCCGCGCGCTGTTGCGCTGGTAATAATCTTCGGCGGAAAGAAAGCCGTGATGCGGCGCGGTGATGTGACGGTCGAAATCATAAACCGTGGCGACTTCATCCAACGGATACAGTGGAAAATTTTCGAAGTCCGTCTCGCGCTCGCGCATAGCGGTTTTGAGCATGCGCACGAAACGTAAATCATACAAACGATTTTTCAGCCGCCGCATGGCGAGAGAAGAAAGCGTGAGATCAAGCGGCGGGCAAATCGCGATGGCGCCGCATAGATTCGCCGGCGGCGTTTGCCAACTCTCGCCGAGGTATTTGAGCAGCATGTTGGCGCTGAGTGAAAAGCCGGCGATCACTAGCGGCGTGTGCGGATGGAGCTGCGCCGCGTGTTGCGCCACGCACGCGAGATCGTCGCTCTTGCCCGCGTGATAAAGCCTTTGCGCCATGCCGCGACCTTGACCCGCGCCGCGATGATTCAAACGAAACGTGATCCAACCATGCGCGAGAAAGCGCGCGGCAATGCGCAGCATATAGGCCGAATCCGCGTGGCCGCCCAAACCATGCAACAACAGCAGCGCGCCTTGTGGCGTTGCTTGCGCCGGAAGATTTTCGCACAACGCGAGGAGATCTCCGTCAGAGACTTCAACGTGATGCAGCTTGGTGTGCGGGAGGTGAGTTGGGCTAGGCAAAAGATAACCCGCGAGCGTTTGCCAATCGCCGCCCCGCGCCCAATGCGCAGAGGCGAAGGGGAGAAGGTTGGTAGAATCGAATTGGGAGGGAGGTTTAGTGGTCATCAATTTTATGTTTGTAAAAGTTATTCGACGTTTGCGAAGCTGCACCTATTTTTATGGAAAGGTATTTCGATTTTCGCCCTCAGCCCTCCGCTCTTTGCCCTCCGCTCTAAAACCCATACTTCGCACGCCTCTTTTCAAACGCTTGCTTGCCGCCTTCCAACACTTGCTCCACACAGAGCTTCACGGATTCGCGATCAATCGCGCCGAGATTGCTTTCGAGAATTTGCGCTTGGCCGAGTTGGCTATCGCCGCGCGCTTCGAGAGCGACGATCAGTTCCGCGTCGCCGAGCACGGGCAGGTTGGCGTTATGCGTGGCGAAAATGAACTGTCGTCGTTGCTTCTCTTCACGTAACTTGGGAATGACTTGTTCGGCAATGAAGCGATTGTCGAGATCGTCTTCCGGTTGATCGATCACGAGCGGCGCGCCGTTTTGCGGAAAGAGCATGAGCAAAATCGCGGTGGCTCTTTGGCCAGTGGAAACTTCATCCAGCCCGCGCCACACCGGCTCTGCAATCGAGGCCGCGACATTGTGCTCGATGCGAATGAGCGTCGTGGGCGGCGTTTCTTCCAATTGCAGCACGAGGCGCTCGTCGAGCTGCGCGACCTTTTCCGCGATTTTGGCGGGCAACTCATATTGCGCGCTCAACACCGTGGCGCCGGCGCGCAGATGCGCGATGAAATCCATTAGCGAAAAATTTTCCAGCGATTTTAGTTTGGGCAAAAAATCTTCGCGCACGCCGATTTTCAGCCCGCGCAGTTTTTTATAAAGCAACTCGCGTCCATCATCTTGGGTTACGCTCACCCGCACATTTCCCGCCAACGCCTCCGAAACTTTTTTCGCCGCATGGTTATCCAGCTTATAGATTTGCTTGCAGGCTTCGTGCAGTTTGCGCAGCGCCCGGCTTCTTTTATTCTCCAGCTCCCGCAGCTTTTGCTGGTGCTGCGCATATTGCAAACGCAGCGGAGCCAAGTCTTCCAACTCGCGGCGCAAACGGAGATACGCTTGGCCGTCGATGGCTTCGTGATGCAATTGGCGCAGCGTTTTTTGATACTCGTCCTGGCGCGCGCGCCGGCGGGTTTCCCATTGTTGTGCATAAGCGAGAAGCTGCCGTTGGCTTTGTTCCACGAGTTCTTCTAAATCCGCAAACCCTTGGCGCAACGCGGCGAGAAATTGCTGCTGTTCGAGCGCAATTTTTTTCATGAGATCGGCATTGGGCAATTCTCCGGCGGCTTTGCCGTCCAAGCTTGCGCTTTCTAGCTCGAGCTTTTGCCGCATCAGCTCCAGCGGCTTGCGGAAGCTGGCCACTTTTTCGCGGCTCGCTTTGAGATAAGCCTCTTCCCGGGTGAGTTGCGTCTGCTCGTGCAACTTGGCTTCGAGTCCGTGCGTTTCAAAGCGTCGCAGTTTTTCCTCCAAGCCCGGCAAGCGGCCTAATTTTTCCTCCAGCGTCTGCAAGTCGCGTTGCACGCGCAAAATATTTTCGCGATTGAGCGCCAAAAGCTCAAGCTGTTCATTGCGCTCGGCTTCATATTTCACCCAGCCCTTCGGGCGAAAACGTTTGAGCAGGTCAAGCTGCTTTTCCGGATGGAGGGCGATTTCGGAAATTTCATGCTGGCCGAAAAGATCGATTTGCGGCAAGAGATCGAAAACTTTCAACTCGCTGCGGGCGCCATGTTCGTCGAACACCACCGGCGCAAGCGGCGGATCAGAAATCGTGCGCTCGATGCGATAATAGGCCGGCGCGGGATGATGCGTGCGCACGAGTAGTGAAATTTTCGTGGCGGATTTGATGACCTCTTTAATCATGCTCTGATGCGCCTCTTGCGCAAGCGCGCCAAGCGGCTTTTGCTCCAACACATAACGCAGGCTTTCAATGATGCTCGACTTGCCGGTGCCGCGCCCGCCGATGAGGCAATTCAAATTCTTGTTGAAATGAATGCCGCACTCGTTTAAAAAACCGCCTTCCCACGAAAGCGCGATTAACTCGACCTTTTCCGCTTCACGCCGTGTGCGCGAGCGCGAAGCTTCTTCTGTCAACAACCGCAAGCGTGAATCCGGATCGAGAAAGGCCTGCCACAAACCTTCAATCGAAGGGGAGGACATTTTGATCCACGAACTGCACGCGGTCTGCGCGAGGTCTTTGAGATTATAAACATCAAGGCAATTGAGCAACGCGAGCGGATGCTCGCGGCGATAATGATTCAACTCGCCGGTGACGACTTTGCGATGAAAGGGCATCAACTCTTTGCGGCTACCGGAAATTTGTCCGGCGAGTAAATTACCGTCCGTGAAATATTGCACGCGCGTGGTCTTGGCGCATTCGAAGAGCAAACCGTTCTCGCGATCAATGTGCGCTGCGATGCAAATGCCGCGACGCCGGCGTTGAATGTGTTCGATGATTTCGGGAAACGAAAGCGGCGATTGCTTGGGCACGCCGCCCACGCTCGTGACCCAACGCTCCTTCGGCGGCAAACGCAATTCGGTGATGACATGATCGACTTCTTCCGCGGTCGTGCGCGGATCGAACAAACAGAGCAAGTGCAAGCCTTCGGTGCTCGCCACTTCGAAGCCGGGAAAAACTTGAATGCCCTCTTGCGTCAGTTCCTTGTGCACGGCATCGATATAATCCACGGTATTGTGATCGCAGATGCCGATAACGTCGATGCCGACCTTCTTGCATTTTTGCGCGAGCGCGAGGCCGTAATCGCGTTTGTACGCCGGCGAATGCCGCGGATGCTTGGAGTCAAAACCTTTAAAACGACCTTGCACGGGCGTGTTGATTTGCAAAGCGCAGCGATAATAGCGCGCGCCGGAAGGCTGGCTGATCGCCTGCATGATAGCCGGCGGCCAATTAAACGTAACCGGGGCCGCCACGCTGAAACGTTCGTGCTCATATCCGCGCGTGGCGACCAACGTCGGTGCTGTGAGGCGATCGCTCATGTGGTCTTAGTCTATGCGAAGATTCATGAATCCTTATAAACCCTGCGAAGGTTTTAAATCCAATACCCTTCATTTAAGCGATCTTCCGTAGTCCCGGCCCCTTGTGGGCCGATGGTTCTGCACACGTTACAGTACCCCACAAGGGGGTAGGACTACTAAGTGGACGGTATTTGGTTTTAAATCTTGTCAAGGGTGGTGTAGGGCGAGAAAAGTAAAGCATTTTGCCTGTGGATGCAAGGCGAAATTCTTCCCGCCATTTAAGACTTTCTCCTTGATACCCGCTAATATTATGATTAAGTTTAAGGCATCATGAAATTCCGTAAGCGAACTTGGAGCGCAAATGTTCGATAGAGATCTAATGCCTTTCTTCGTCAGCATGAACTCGACGGTCATGTGGATCTCTTTGACCGTAGGAATTCTGCTATTCGTCATCGGTCACTTTGCGGGCGGACGTTTGACGATGGGCCGCATTTGGATGTGTGTCGGGGTGGTGACGTTGATCAGCGTGCTTGCCTTGCCCGCGCCCATGGCCCTCTATCACGTCGTGAAAGAGCAGTTCGCAGTCAATACTTATGTTGAGAACCAACCGGTAACCTTCCCCAAACAGAATTCTGTCGCAAGCTCTTCCCCCACGACGGCAACCGAGCAAAAGGAAAACGCGCCAACGACCGTAAATCAAGTCGCGCCCGTGCAAGCGCCAATGTCGTTTCAAGTTTTGACTTTGGTCATGCATATCCTTTGGACCGGCTTTTTGGTCTCGATGGGCATTTACTTATATGAAACCTTGATCGTCACGGCGCAGGAAGCGGAAAAAAGATGACGTTGCGTGTGCGTTGCGTCAAGCTAATTCCTTCACCTCTTATAAATGTGTGAGATGAGATTATGAAAAACCGATTGGCTGCTCTCTTTGTGTTGTTGCTACCGGCGCTGCTGTTGGCGCAAGGCATTGACATTCCCCCGCGGCACATCATCGATGCGCCCACCGCGGGTTTGCTGCGACGCGGCGGTTTTGATTTGAATGTGCGCTTTTATGGACAAAGCGGGCTGAATGTTGCCATGAGTGTCGGCGTCTCGCGGCGTTTCATGTTCGGCACTTCGTTTGGCGGCACGGAAGTGTTGGGAGAAAAAAAGGCCAACTGGAATGCCGCACCAGGCGTGCTTGTGAAGTATCAATTGCTCAGCGAAAGCCTCGGTTTGCCCGGGCTTACCCTTGGTTTGGAAACGCAAGGCTATGGCGCGTTTGACGATTCCACCAAGCGCTACTTGCACAAATCCGCGGGCGTCTACCTGGTCGGCAGCAAAAGCTACGACTTTCTCGAACGGTTGGATTTTCACGCCGGCGTTAATTACTCTTTGGAGCGCGGCGATAAAGACAAAGATCCGAACTTGTTCGTGGGCATGACGCTCGCCCTCAATCGCGACATCGAATTGTTGGCCGAATATGATATCGCCTTCAACGACGACGGCAGCACGGATTCACAAAAACAGCGCCGCTTCGGCGACGGCAAGGGGTATCTCAACTCCGGCATTCGTATCAACGTGAAAGACGTGCTCTACTTGGAATTTTTTTTGAAAGACTTGTTTCAGAACCGCCCGGATGCGGAAGACTACAACCGGGAGTTTAAGATCACTTATTTTCAATTCATTTTATAAACTTCAGCAGTCGGACTTTGCACAATAGAATTCAAAGTCCGGCTGCACTCAAACTCTCAGGTGAAGCATGAAAAGAATGATGCAATTGGCCGCCGCCTTGTTGTTGGTCATGAGCTTGAGCCTCGGTTGCTATACCGTGCTCAAACATCCGCAAGTCGAACTTGCGCGTGAAGAGCAAGCGCAAGAAATGCTGCCAGACCAGGAAGAAGAGTTTGGTTTTGAGGCGCGCCCCAATCGTGTCACCTTTGGCGATGATTGCCAATCCTGCCACAGCCGCGAGGTTGCCGCATATCATGCGATTGCCGTGCCCACGCCCGTATCGGAGCCGACGCCGCGTTGGTCATATTATTACGAGACCCCGTGGTGGTTTCCTTATTATGCTTCCGGCGGCAATGGCGGAAACACCGATCAAACCGAACAAAAGAAACGGCCCTTCGATCGCCGTCAAAACAGCGCGCCGACAGAATCTTCTGCCGGAGGCAGTTCGGGCGCAGCGCCCTTGCCCGCGGCTTCCGCGGGCAGTGTCGCCAAGCCCGCGGGCGAAAACAATTCTTCTTCCACCGGCGCCAAACGCGACGAAGATACCGACAAGCGTTCGGAGCGCCGCTCCAACGAGAACACGAGCGAAAAGACAGAAGCCTCGCGCCGCGACCGCAAGCCGTAATTGGAAACGTCTTTTTCATGATCGAGCAGACAGAATCTAGATTCTGCCTGCTCTT
>CAYNDW010000029.1:0-18830 GCA_964395375.1 uncultured Cytophagia bacterium | reverse complement strand
TACTGCGAACCGCGCGACAACGCGCGGAAGTATTAGTTGATCGTTTGGCGGAGTATGCCGAGCAGAACATTCCAGTCGTGGGTTGCGAGCCGAGTTGCGTATCCGCGATCAAAGAAGATTATGTCGATCTCGTGCGCGACTTGCCGAAAGCCCGGCGTGTTGCCGAGAATTTCTTTTTGGTGGAAGAATTTATCGCACGGCATTGGGATGACAAGAAGCACGGCGCGCGTTTTAAGCCGCTGGCGCAGGAGGTGTTGTATCACGGCCATTGCCATCTCAAGGCCTTGTTTGGAACAAAGGCATCGAAGGACGCGCTCGCCCAAGCGGCCGGCTGCGAAGTGCATGAAGTCGATTCGGGTTGTTGCGGCATGGCCGGCGCGTTTGGTTATGAAAAGAAGCATTACGAAATCTCGATGAAGATCGGCGAGCAGCGCTTGTTCAAACAAGTCAATAACGCGCCAACCGCGCAACGCGTCGTAGCCAACGGCTTCAGTTGCCGGCATCAAATCGAACACGGCACCGGGCGCAAAGCGAAACACGCGATTGAAATTTTGGCGGAAGCGTTGATTTAAATTTTAAAGCGATACTCGTTATGAATTGTTTTGCAACTCCTCCTCAATAATCATTCTGGAAGAACCCTCCCTCACACGGAGAAGAGAACCGAGCATTAGGAAAGATCCTTCCAGGATGACATTTTAAAATTTCCACGCAGAGTGGAAGCAGAAACAAATAGGACAAACCCAATTGATTAGGATCATGAAACCTCTCGCTCGTTTTGCCCACCTTCTTTTTCTTTATCTTTTTTCATTCCCCAACACAGTAGCCGCGCAGCCCACGCGCGCGTTGTATGGCTTTGAAGCCACGGGCATGTTTGGCGGCACCGGGGAAGAAACCGTCACTGCTTTGCAAGACTTGGGCGCGAACGCGGTGTTCAGCAACAATCTCTCGCCGGAACTCCTGCGCAGCTTACACACGGCGAATATCAAAGTTTATGCGACGATCAATGTATTTGGCGAGCACGCTTTGTGGAAGCGCCATCCCAACTTGCGGCCGATGAACAGCAACGGCGAAGAGCTGGAGGCGAAACCGGGCAACGGCATTTGCCCCACGCAACGTTGGTACTGGCCTCGGGTGTTGCGCAACATTGCGCAACGCGCGGAAGCGGGTTATGACGGCGTGTGGCTCGATTTCATTCGCTTCAGCGGATATTGGGAGCTGCCGAAACCTAAACTCGAACGCGTTTGCTTCTGCGATTCCACGCTCGTGGATTTCTCGCGCGCGACGGGCATCGTGTTTCCCGAAAATTTACCCGCGCCCACATTGAGCGCACCCGCCGATTCCGCGCGCGTGCGTGACTTAGACAATGCCGCGAAAGCCGCATGGATATTAGCGCACCATCGCAGCGCGTGGCGTAACTACCTCGGCAACGTGATTGCTGATTTCGCGCGGCAAGCGAAGGAGACGTTAGCAAAGAAAAATGCACCCGTCACGTTGGGCATGTTCGTCGTACCCTGGCAGCGCGAAGAGTATAACTTTGCGATGGTAGAGGTGCTGGGCCAAGACTATCGCAAATTGCGCGAGCACGTCGAGGTGTTCTCGCCCATGCTCTATCATGAATTGGCCGGCCGCGAAGTGGATTGGATCGCACGCTTCGTGGAATACGCCGCGAAAGAAACCGGCAAGTTAGTGTGGCCGATCATTCAATGCGATTTGGGGGCGGAGCATCGCGTTTCGGATGATACCTTTGCCGCGGCCGTGCTCAGCGCGCTCGACGCGCCGTCGCAGGGCGTGATCATCTTTAATCATAAAGCCTTGCTCGACGCGAAGCAAACGCGCATACTCGGCTCGTCGTGGCGTGTCGCGCAATGAGTAAAGTCGGGTTGCGTGCGAAGTCGGGTTTGGACATTGGTTTTTCGTATGCTGCTAACGCTCGTCGTCCAAGTTTGGCTTCGCTGTTCGCTCGCAGAAAAACTTATTGACAACCGCATTTTTTGTCGCTACCCTACTGCTGCAATCAATGTCTAACTCACCTCATGCTGTCGAGGGTAAAATCATGCGTTCCGTTCCTCCTGTTCTCATGCTCGCCGCTTGTGTTATATTGAATTTTGGCCCCTGCACTCAAAGCAAAGACGATCGCGTTCAGCCGCGCGAAGCGCCACAAGTAGCCGCGGCCCAAGAGATTTTGGTGAAGTTTAAAACCTCGGTCTCGGAAGATTCCGCGAACGTGTTTGCGACCGGACTGGGCTTGCAAAAGATTCGCGACATTCGCGGCCTCGGCGTGCGCGTCTATCGCGTGCCCGCCGGCAAGACGGCGCAGGAAATAATCAAGCAATTGCAGGCCGATCCCCAAGTCGAATACGCCGAGCCGAATATGGAATATCGTATTCCGGAAAAGCAAAATTGACGCGCAAGAACTTCCGGCGGCATTCGTGTCGCCGCTATTGAACCAACGACGGGGAGATTGCCGTGCAAACCGATTCCATCTTCTACGAGCTTTTCCGTTTTGATCCGCAAAGCGTGTTGCAGCTTTTGCAGTTGAAATTGGAAGGCCAATACGACTTCGAGAGCCTCACGGTCAAATCCACGGAGAAGCGCTTCGACGGTTTTCTGCGCCGGATAGACGGCGAGGGACCGCACATTTTTCTCGAGGTGCAAGGTTATTATGACCCGAAAATTTATTGGAAACTCTATCGCGAAATCTGTACTTTTTATGAGCAGCGCGACGATCACACGCCCGTTATCGCGATCGTTTTATTTTTAGATGAAAGCCTCGACCCCGGCGAGTTTGGCGTGACTTGTCTTCCGCCGTGCGGATTGCTTCGCGCAAATTTAGTCGAATGCTTGAAGCAACTCGAAGGCGCCGTAGGCACGTTAACGGCGTTGATGCCGCTCCCCGCTGGCGCGCTGCGATTCAGTCGCTACATCTAGCGGAGAGCCGCGAGAAGTACTTATTGGAATTGCTTATTCAAGTTTTGGCGCAAAAGTTTACCGATTTAACTGAAGAAGAGGTGATTGCCATGTTACATCTGACTCCATTTGAAGAGACGACTCTGGGCAAACAGATTTATGGTCGAGGCGTTTCGCTCGGAATATCTCGAGGCGTATTGATCGGCAACATCCGCTATGCTCAGAAAATTTTACGTCTTCCAATCATTACGGAAGTAGAACTGACATTTATGTCGCAAGAAGACCTGCTCCAATTGCAGCGGCAATTGGATAACGAGGTGGAAGCATTACTGAAAACGATGGCCCACGCGTAATTTGCGCCCGGCCTATTTATTTTTCCTGCCTGCACACCAGGCGCTTCGTTTTAAATTCAACCCAAAGGACCATCTATGAAAAAATGGTGGAGTGTATTCGCGCTGTTTCTGTTCCTAATGATCTTCAGCGCGCAAGCGCCGCAAACGGAAGAGCGGCCGCTGTTCGTGCCGGGTGAAGTCGTCGTCAAATTCAAAACCGCTGCGCGTGGTGAAGTCACGTCTTCGCTGGCGAAGATGAGCTTGACCATGAGCGACAGCGTGCCCGGCAATCAAATCTTCGTGCTGAAGGCGGAACCCAATCAAGACCTCACGCAGCTCGTGCAGAACTTGCAAAACGAGTCTAATGTCGAGTACGCCGAGCCGAACTATCTGTACTACGCCTCCGACACGCCCAACGATCCCGACTATAATCGCCTCTGGGGCATGAACAACACCGGCCAAACCGGCGGCACCGCGGACGCAGACATTGACGCGCCCGAAGCCTGGGCCATCACCAAAGGCGACACGAGCATCGTTGTCGGCGTGATCGACACCGGCGTGGATTACAAACATCCCGACCTCGCCGCGAACATGTGGACGAATCAAAACGAAGACGCGTGGGCCGATCCCAACGATCCCAACACCGGAAACGGCATCGACGATGATAACAACGGCTACGTCGATGATTGGCGCGGCTGGGATTTCGCTAACAACGATAACGATCCGTTCGATGACAACGGACACGGCACGCATGTCTCCGGCACCATTGGTGGTGCGGGCAACAATGCCGTCGGCGTGGTCGGCGTGAATTGGAAAGTCAAAATCATGCCGCTGAAATTTTTGACGGGCAGCGGTTCGGGTTCGCTTTCCGCGGCGATTTCTGCAATCGCTTATGCGAACAGTTTCGGCGTGAACGTGACGAACAATAGTTGGGGCGGCGGCGGTCGGTCGCAAGCGTTGGAAGATGCGATCAAGGCTGCGCACGCCGCGAACTCACTTTTCGTAGCCGCGGCGGGCAATGCCGGCACGGATAACGATGCGAGCGCGAATTATCCTTCGAACTATGACGTGCCCAATGTGCTTGCCGTAGCCGCGATTGATCACAAAGGCGACCGCGCGATCTGGGGTTCCGGCGGCGGTGGCACGCCCGGCCTGTGCGGTTGCAACGGCACTGGCGGAGGCGGCGCCAATCCTCCCGGCTCAAACTATGGCGCGACCACGGTTGATCTCGGCGCGCCCGGCAAAGACATTCTCAGCACCACGCCGAACAATACTTACTCCACGTTCTCCGGCACTTCGATGGCGACGCCGCACGTTGCGGGAATTGCGGCATTGACGCTTTCGAAGTTTCCGGACTTGACCGACGTGCAGCTCAAAGACAAGTTGATGCGTTCGGTTGATCCTTCGCCGAGTTTGCAAGGCAAGACCGTGACCGGCGGAATTTTAAATGCGCTCAAGGCCGTGAGCAATTAAACACTGCGTCTTTTTGTAAAGAGAAATCCCCTCTTCATTTTTTGAAAGGGGATTTTTTTTACCAAAATTTTTATTGATCCTGCAACCAGCGGCAAAACCCGAACGGAGTGAGGCATGGGCTTAGAAGCTAACTGTAAAGCGCAATTCGGCAAGAACGCTTCCGAGGGGAAAGCACATTTGGATGCAAACGCGCTTACTTTTCGCGGCGAGTTTCGGCTCGACATTCCATTGAAAAGCGTGAAGGAAGTCGAAGCCAAACGCGGCGAATTATATGTGACGTTTGATGAAGGGTTGGCAAGGTTTGTTTTGGGTAAGCAATCCGAGGCTTGGGCGCTCAAGATTCGCTATCCCAAAAACCTCATCGACAAGCTCGGCGTGAAGTCCGGCCAGAAAGTTTCCGTGCTTGGCGTTGCGGATGGAATTTTTTCACAGCAATTGGAAGAACGCACGCAGAGCATTTCCGTGGGTAAAGCCGCGAAAGACTCCGATTGGATTTTCTTCGGTGTGAATGAAGCCAAAGCGCTCAGTCGTCTCGTTACGCTGCGTGAAGCTATTCAAAGAGACGGCGCGATTTGGGTGATCTGGCCGAAAGGCCAAGCGCATATCAAGGAAGATATGGTGCGGGCTGCGGCCTTGGAGGTGGAATTGGTTGACGTGAAAGTGGTGAGTTTTTCGGAAACACACAGTGGCTTGAAGCTGATGATTCCGAAGGCAAAGCGAGGAGGAAAAATTCCTTCTTGACTTTCTAGACCTGCTCTTCTACTTTGCCCGCGGCGCAAAAAATAAAATCATGCACACCTACTCATCGCGCACAGGAGTCGGGTATGATGAGAAAAATTTCCCAAGGCGACTGTGAGTTTATTTAACGCAGAGGCTTGCGCTTTTTGAGGCCTTTGCGTTAAATAAAAATACAGCGCCTTTTTTTTATCCCATGCAAGACCAAATCCACAACTTTATAGAACGTTGCGGCGGGCATGCTTCGAGCATGGCCATCGCCGCCAATGTTTTGCGTTTGCGCAACGCCACGCCGGCAACCGCGGAGCGCGTGGTCGGGGCGTTGCTCAATACGGAGTCGCGCTTTGCCAAGGACGGAGTAGGCAATTGGTATTTGGTGCAAACGAACGGCGCGCATGTAAAGCCGGCGCGCGCGCAAGTTTGCCTGGTCTTCACGCCGATGCGCGCGAGAGAATTGCAGCATGCGCGCCGCATCGTGTTGGGTTGGAAAATTTTGCCCGATGCGCCGCTTCATCTCCTCGAGGTGGTATTGCACAGCGCGGCACCTGCGCACGAAGAAGGCAGCGGGCTGCCGCAATGTTCGGCTACGGAGTTTTTGCAACGTCACTTGCCGGAGTTGCAAGCGTGCGCGCTGCTCGCGTGGAATCTAGCTGCCGTGCTCGCAACTTTGCGCAAGGTTACGACGAGCGCCGCGGACGCATGGCTTCCTCCCACCAGAATATCTTTGCAAAATTTGTCGCGCAATCTCTTGCGCCTGAGCCGCCCGCCCAAACTCCCTTGCGTGCATGAACAGCTTTTGGAGCACCCCCCACGCAGCGAGAGTTGGGAAGATCAAATGCGCGCGCACGCGGAAATCTGGGCGGCGTTGCAAGAACCTTGTTCCGCGCACGGCTTGCAAAGCTTGGAGCAGATTGCGCATTATGCGCAACGGCCACAGCGCGCCAGTTTTTCGCAGTTTGATTTCGACGAGAAGGAAATAGATAATTTGCCGGAGTCGCCCGGCGTGTATGTGATGAAGGATCGCGCGGAGCGCATCGTTTATGTGGGCAAAGCAACCAATCTCCGCGAACGCGTGCGCAGCTATTTTGCGAACGCTTTTACTGACGAGGCCAAGCTGCAACAAGTCCGCGCGCAGGTGGCGCGCTTGCATTACGAATTATATGACACGGAATTGGAAGCATTGTTGCGCGAACAAGCTTTGATCAAACGCTTTCGCCCGGCGCTCAATCGCCAAATCGAGGTTCATGAAACAACCACGCCGGCAGCGGAAAAGCGGCACGGTATATTCCTCGTGCCGTTGCGGACGCAATCACGCACCGCACCCAAAGGGCGAGTGATCGTTTACTTTCTTTCTGCGCAAAATTTAAAACGGGTGTCGGTTAATCTCGCGCGAATGCCCCAAGCGCAAATTCGCAAAGCCACTGCGGAGTATATCAAACAATGTGCAGCGAGCATGAACGCCACTTCGGCGCAGCGGACGCAAGCCGAAATTGCGCGGCGCTGGTTTCAGCAAAACCGCTCGTGGATTAGTGCGCTTTCACCGCACGAGAGCGAAGAGGCCGGAAAGCTAGCCGAGCAGGTGCTCCGCCTGCTGCGCGCGCCGGAGATTTTCCACGAACGCGTGGAGTTGGCGCCGCAATGAATACCGCCGCCCCCGAAACCGCGCGCGCGCTCAAAGTCATTACGATCGATGACGAGTCGTGCATCCGCACTTTGATTCGACAGACGTTGTTGCGCGAAAACTTTGAAGTGGTGGAAGCGAGAAACGGCCGCGAGGGTTTGACCGTCATCCGCAAGGAGATGCCGGATTTGATTCTGCTCGACGTGGTCATGCCGGATATGAGCGGCCTGGAGGCGCTGCATTTGATTCGCACCGACGTTGCGATTTCCCACATTCCCGTGCTCTTGTTGAGCGGCTATAAAGACACGGAGAAACTCGGCAAAGCACTGGAGCAACCGCGCACGGATTTTCTCCCCAAACCTTTTTTGCTAGAAGAGCTACGCGAACGTGTCCGCAGCTTGCTCATGCCTGCCCGCGTCACCTCCTCCCTTGCTTAAACCATTCCCTACCAAACAAGCGCATCACATTAATCTTGCAGCACAATCTTCGCACGAACGCCGGCCTTAGGGCCAATACCGTTCATTTAAGCGATCTTCCGTAGTCCCGGCCCCTTGCGGGCCGATGGTTCTGCACACGTTACAGTACCCCACAAGGGGGTAGGACTACGAAGTGAACGGTATTGGCCTTAGGGCAGCATCGTGATATAGCGCTGCTTGCGAACATAAGACATTTCTCGAAAGCTCCGAACTTCCTCCAAACGCTCGTGCAGCGGCAAACTATCAAGGAAACGCGTATACTTTTCGCCCAAGCGCAACGCGGCCTGATAACGCCGGGCCAAATGGGGCAAAGCATAATTCGTATCTTCGCATTCGAAGAGATGATGGCGCAGCCACAAGCGATCAAGTTTTTCGAGCTGTTTGCTGGGATTGAAGTACGCCAAAAAATATTTCAAGACCAAGTACGTGTCGATCTTGGCCTGCAATTCCAAATCTAGCGCAAAGTGCTCTTGCGCGAGATCAACCCGGCCGTCGATAAACTTCAACACGCCGTGGATGGCGTGATTGATTTCTTCCACAAAAATCCCGAAGGTTGCGACATTCTTTTCTGAAAGGCCGCGACGAGGATCGTGCGCTTCCAAGGCTTGTACCAAATGCGAGGAATAGTAAATGCCGAGGAACAAGCGTCCGCCTTGCACGCGAAAGAAGACCCGCGCAAGCTTGGAAAGCTCGCGGCAAGCCACGTCGTATTGCGAGAGATAAAGAAAGCGCTCGCGATCAATCAAAAACTCTTCGAAGTTTACGCCCGTGACGCCGTAGATCCGCTCGGTGAGACGTTGAATTTCAGCGAGCAAAGACATGTTTGACCTCCACGAGTGTTGCGCGCCGTTAGACCCTAGCGCTGCCGGCTTCAACTCTGCCAATCGGATTGGTCGAACGCCTCTCCCTGTTGCTGCGCAATGAACTGATCGACACGGCGCATGACGCCGTCCAGACCGGCGGCGTTGCGATCCAAGTGCATGTAATTTTCCGCGGCATGGTTCAACGCCAGGCGCACGCGCTTGAAGCGCCGGCCCAGGAATTCCAAAGTCTCGCTCAACTGATAGCGCTCGGCACAATTGTGCTGCGAAGCCAAACGAAAATTATTGCTGCCGATCGTTTCATAATAACTAAAGCCCGGCGCAGGTGGGCGGTATTTCGCGCGATGATAGATAAAGGCGGGGAATAGTCCGGTGAGAAACAGCGCGTAGTCGCCCAAATGGCTGCGCAGATAAAACGCTTCTTCATGGCCGGCATCGAGCAGATCTTTCATGATATCGACGAGGTAATGATATTCCTTCGCGGCCGCTTCATGCGTCCGATACGCGCGTCCGGCCTTGCCAAATTCCGTCAGCAAACTAGCCACATACTCCGCCACACCGCGATCATCAATCTCAAAATCCTTGAGCGCACGGCGCACAAGCAGATAAAAATATAAAAACGGCGTGATGGCAAGCGGCTGCCGCGCCTCCAACAAGCATTCCAGCACGCGCGGATGTTCGAGCATTGCGTCACACACTTCCGCATCGGCCAGCAATTTGAACAAAGTCGCTTCTCTTTCCCCGGGCCGGCACAGCGCCGCGACCACAAACTGCAAATCTTCCAGGCTCAACTTCGCGCGAGTATGTGTTTGCAGCATGGCACAACTCCTTTCGTTATCGCCTTGCACAGGTTTTGAACCTGCGCAACGCGGGACGGAGAAACGGCTTGACATTCAATTTGAGCGCGATATATTGCCGCCCATGTTTGACAGCATTCGCAAGCTCACGCATCATGCTTTGATCTACGGCGCCGGACACATTCTTTCCCGCGCAGTCAGTTTTTTCCTCCTTCCGCTTTACACCCACGCGCTCTCGCAAGAAGAGTTCGGCCGCGTCAGCCTGCTCTTCGCTTATCTCGCCACCATGACGATCCTCTATGGCTTCGGAATCGATTCCGCATTTCTGCGATATTACGTGCTCGCGGAGAATCCCGCGGAAAAACGACGAGTCTTCAGCACAGCTTATCTTCTCGTTGCGAGCATGGCTCTCGTCTTTTCTTTCGGGCACTGGTTCGGAGCCGCGCCGCTCGCGCGTTTTGTTTTAGACGATAGCACTCAGGCGCCGCTGCTGCTGTTCTGCGCCGGCATCTTGTGTTGCGATGCGCTCGCCGCGTTTCCGTTCTTACTCTTCCGCGCGGAAGAACGTTCCCATCTTTTTGCGTTGCATAAATTTTTCAACGTCGCGTTGAACGTGACGCTGAGTTATATTTTTCTTGTGCACTACCAGCGCGGCCTTGCGGGTGTGCTCGAAGCGAACTTCATCTCCTCTGCATTCACGTTTGTAACTCTGCTGCCAACGAGCATGCGCCGGGTGCGATTCAAGCTTGAGCGCGAGACCTGCGCGAAGTTATGGCGCTACGGTTTGCCCTACTTGCCCGCGACGCTGGGCATCGTCGCGATCGACAACATGGATCGTTACATCTTGAAAGCCCTCACCGATCTCAAAACCGTGGGACTATACTCCGCAGGCTATCGTTTGGGTATTATCATGGGCCTGCTCATTGCCGCGTTTCGTTTCGCGTGGATGCCGTTCTCGCTCAACCTCTCCCGCACGGAAAATGCGCGGCCGCTTTATGCGCGTGTGCTCACTTATTTCATCACGGTCTGCGCGCTCATCTTTTTGTTCTTTAGTTTTTTTATCGAGGACCTCGTGCGCTTGCGTTTGGGCGCTTTCACGATGATCGCTCCGGACTACTGGCCCGCGACCGTGGTGGTGCCCATCATCATGTTAGGCTATTGGTGCTACGGCGTGTTCGTAAACTTGCTCGTCGGCATTCATGTGGAAGAAAAGACGAGCTATCTGCCGTTGCTCACCGGCGTGGGCGTGCTCGTCAATGCGGGTTTGAATTTCGCATTGATTCCGTCATTCGGAATGGTGGGCGCAGCCTGGGCCACAACGCTGGCGTACGCCGCGATGACGGTTTGGGCCTTTTTCATCATTCAAAAAATCTATCCCATTGCGTATGAATGGCGGCGGCTGATAAAAGTCTGCCTGCTCACGCTCGTCTTGTTCGCGGCTTATAAAACTTTTACGGTGAACTTCTGGCTGCGTGTGGGCTTGCTCACGAGCTTTCCATTGCTATTATGGCTCATCGGTTTCTTTGAGCGGTCGGAGTTGCAGCGCGCGCGGAGGTGGCTGGAATAGGCTCTGCGTGAATTTTACATTTGTTGCGGGCGCGATTGTGCTGCGTTATGAATGTCGCGCCTCATCTTTCTTCGCGCTATAAACGTTGCGGCGCCTGCAATCCAAAATCGGGATCGCCCGCAGAAACTCGCCGTTGGTAGCAAAAGGCTTGAACTCTCCGCGGGCGGTTTTGTATTTTAAGCGCAAAACAAATAGCATCTCATGCCGACCGGCGCTTCGAGCCACGAATCTCCGGCCTGCTATTACAGGAGAGCCCCATGAGTGAAATTACGCGACGAGATTTTTTGAAGCACGCGAGCCTGGGCTTGGCAACATTAGGCGCGACCAGCTTAACCTTGCGCAGCGAGGCCAAGCCGACCGCGGCGAGTAGCAACATTGCGCTCAGCGAGCACGTGTTGCAGCAAATGGGCGAGCCGCCCATTCCCCTTGTGCTGCAAGATAAACTAAAGCCCACGGCACAAAACCCGCTCGGCCCGTTTTATCGCGCGGGCGCGCCGTTTCGCGCGAAAGTGACGCCGCCGTTTGAACCGGGAACGGCGCTCCTCGTATCCGGCCGCGTTTGGGCTTATGATACCAAGAAGCCGCTAGCCGGCGCGGTGCTCGACGTTTGGCATGTTGATCACACCGGCGTATATTCCAGCGGCGATCCTGATGCTAAGCGCGGCTTCAAGAATCGCGCGCGTTTGATTACCTCCGAAACAGGCTACTACGAATTTGAAGCGATCCATCCGATCGCATATCAACCCAATTCCGACTTTTGGCGCTCGCCGCACATCCATTATAAAATCACCCACCCCGGCTATAAAACACTCGTCACCGAATTATTCTTTGAAGGCGACGACAAGCACGACGTCGATCCGATGTTTCAAGCCGGTTTGATGATGAAGATTGTCCAACAGCAAGCCAACGGACATACGTACGAGTCAACGATCTTCGATATTGTGTTAGAAGCCGGAAGCGGCATGCAAGGCGATTAAGGCAACGCATCACACTTTCGCAATCATGATGAAGCACACGCATCTCACTTGGGTCTTGCTCCTGGCTTTGTGGGCGCTCGCCGCGCCGGTGTTGTGGCGTCTGGCGCGACGTTTTCCCCTTGAATCAAAACACTGGCTGCAGCATTTGGTGTTGCACTTCATTTGTGCCCTCGCGCTGGGCATGAGTCTGCGCGCCGCCGCATCTTTGGTGGCGATGCAACTATTGGCCTTTGATGAGCCGTCCGCGCATTCGCGCCTGCTGCCCGAGCTTTTGCGCTTCGTTATTTTTGATATGGCGTTTTATTTCGCGCTGCTGGCGGCCGCTCATGCCCAAGAGTATTTTCAAAAGTTTCACCGCGAGCGGCTGCGCGCGACGCAATTGCAAGCACACCTCGTGCAAGCAGAGGTGCATGCCCTGCAAGCGCAGCTTCACCCGCACTTTCTCTTCAACACTTACCACGCGCTCGTCGGCCTGCTGTTGCGCCAGGAAAACGCCAAAGCCATTGCCATGCTCGAACGTTTGAGCGCGCTCTTACGTCTCACTTTGGCGCGCGCCGTAGAACCGGAAACGACTTTGCAAAACGAGTTGGAACTCGTGGACCATTATCTCGGCATTCAACAAATTCGCTTTAGCGACCGCCTGCGCGTGCAAAAAGACATCTCCCCGGAGGCGCTCGCGGCTTACGTGCCGACGCTCATTCTGCAACCGTTGGTGGAAAATTCCATTCGCCACGGCATTGCGCTCTCGGCGCGCGCGGGTTTGATTGCAATCCACGCGCGGCGCGAGCACGGCTTGCTGCGCTTGCAGATTCGCGACGACGGCCCGGGCCTAACCACCAACGGCAACGGGCGCCTCCACGAGGGCGTGGGTTTAACCAACACGCGCTCGCGCTTGCGCCATTTGTATGGCGCGACCCAGCGTTTAGAATTGCGCAACGACGAGCACGGCGGATTGTGCGTCACGCTGGTGTTGCCCTTTCATGAAAGGCGCGGCGACTATGAATAATTCGCAACCCCTGTTGCGCCGGAAATGGTTCATTGTTCCTGCGGCCTGTCTGCTGGTAGGCGCGCTCGATCTTGGCCGCGGCTATTTGCAAGCGCTCAGTCTCGACCAAAGCTTCTCTTGGCAAGAGTGCGCGCCGGTTACGTTTTTCTTTTTTGGTTTGTGGGCGTTGGCCGCGCCGCTCGTTCTCACCGGGGCGGAGCGTTATCCCGTGCTGCGCGAAAATTGGGGAAGACGAATCAGCGCACACGCGGCGCTCGCCGTTGCCCTCGGCCTGACGCTGCGGCTAGCGGTCGAGTTCTTTATTTTTAAAACTGCGCTCGCTCCGGCCTCCGCGTTTGTCGCGCCGGCGACATTGTTTTCCGCCGCGGGAAAAATTGGATTCGACGTCCTCGCGTACTTCATTCTGCTCGGGCTGTTTCATGCGTTCGAGTACTTGCGCAATTTTGAAAGCGAGCAATTGCGCGCGGCGCGATTGCAAACGCAACTCGCGCAAGCGCGGCAACACACGCTGCGCTTGCAGTTTCCGCCCGACTTCTTGCTCCGGGCGCACGAGGCCGCAATCGCGCTCATGAACAAAAGTGAAAATGAAAAAGCGATTGCGCTGCTCGCACAGCTCGGCGAGCTTTTGCGCGCGCGCCTGGAGCGCAACGGCGCGCCGGCAAACCCGGCACAAAATGATTTGGAATCGTTCGAACAACAATGGCGCGCCCAACCATATGAGAGAGGCCTTGAGGCAATATCGCGCACTGCTGGTTGACGACGAGCCGTTGGCGCGCGAGGTTCTCCGCGCCTGGCTGAAACCGCATGCCGAAATCATCGTGCAGAGCGAAGCCGCAAACGGCCGGGAAGCCGTGGCTCTGGCGCAGCGGCAGCAACCCGATCTGCTCTTTCTAGACGTGCAGATGCCCGAGCTTGACGGCTTCGGCGTCCTGCGCGAGCTTGCCGCGAAGCGTTTGCCCGTGATTATTTTTGTGACCGCGTATGAGCAATTTGCCGTGCGCGCATTCGAAGTACATGCGCTCGATTATCTGTTGAAGCCGTTCACGCAAGCGCGGTTCGAGCAGGCGTTGCAGCGTGCGCTGCAGCAACTGGAGCACGCCCAAACCGATGCGCTCGAACAACGTTTGCGCAACCTGCTCACCGAAGATTTGCATGGCAATCGCCGCAAGTTGGATAACGCGGACGCGCCCGCGGCAACCTATGTGGATCGGCTTGCGATTAAAACCGAGGGCAAAGTTCTGCTGCTGCACACTGCGGACGTCGATTGGATCGAAACTGCCGGCGATTATGTGTGCGTGCATGTCGCGCGCAAAACTTATTTACTCCACGAAAGCCTCAATCGCCTCATTGCCCGGCTTGATCCCCGCCGCTTCTTACGCATCCATCGCTCGACCGCGGTCAATGTGGATCGCATTGCCGAACTGCATCCGCACTTTAATGGGGAGTACTTCATTCTATTGCATGACGGCACCAAACTCAAACTCAGCCGCACCTACCGCGCGAGCTTGCAAGCCCTCCTCGGCTCCGCCTTGTGACGCTTGTGCATTTTCAGGATCAAGACTCATTCGCGGCGAGGCGTTTAGGCGCGCTTGCCATTCGTTTGGGCGACGCCGCGCCACGCTTTGCCGAATTGCCTTTGGCAACAAAGTTTTTCGAGATTATCATTCGCAACGCGCACGAGCCGCAGCCCAAATAAATGCCCAACTGACAAAAGCTGCCAACGGATCACAGCCTAAAGCTTCTCATCCGTTGGCCGATTTTATCCGTTGGGGAATTTTTTTGCTTTACAGCGTTTTTCACTTGCGTGTTCAGGTTAAGACATAACCGCAATGCTGAAACCATCCGCGAATATCCTGAATCGTGACTTGGGCGAAGGCCTGTTTTAAAGCATGCCATAAAGCGGTTATGGTTTCGGCTTTGAGTTTGCGCAGGATACTTTTGATCTTTGAAATACATTCTTCAATGGGGTTCAGATCGGGCGAATACGCCGGAAGAGGTTCGATGCGTGCTCCCGTCGCTTCAATTCGCTCTCGGACCCGGGCGTTTTTATGGATCGCAACATTGTCCCACAAGACCATATCACCTTGGCGCAGTTGTGGTGCAAGAAAATGTTCCACATAGTGCTCCAGCACATTCGCATCGATCGCGCCTTCAATCATCATCGGGGCACGCACGCCGTTGAGGGTGAGAGCACTGATGACCGAAATGTTGGGACCCGTCTGGAATCGTTCGACGGCTTTTGCACGCTCGCCACGCGGCGCGCGCGCATGGTGACGCGTCATGCCTTGATGCACACCAAACTCATCCATGACCCAAAGCCGGTTCGTTGGGAGCGTTTGTTGTTTGATCGCAAACGCTGCCCGCTTGACGGGATCCGCCTCGCGTGCACTGCGGGACTTTTTCTTCCGCGTTTGGTCGAGTTGAGACAAGCCCCGACAAACCGTACTGACACTGACGGTTATCCGTCGGCGACAATTAAACTTCTTACAAAGCTCGCTCAAGGTGGCGTCTGGGTAGTCGGCGGAAAGTGCAGCTAATTTTTGCAGGCGCAAAGCATCCAGTTTTGCTTTGGCGCCTCCACCGTGAGGTCGTGGTGCCACAGTACCGGTCTCTTGGCGCAATGCCAGCCACTGGTAAATACAACGTTCGGTCACGTCGAAAATCTCAGCAATCTCATTGATCGTGCCGAGTTGTCTATCAACTGCGTCCACGATTCGTTGTCGAAGTTGTAAAGGGTATGGTTTCATACCCGCAATATAAACTCATTTTCCCTGAATATGCATTTGAAAAACGCTGTAAAAGCAGAGATTTCACTTTTAATAGAGTAACGATTCGGCGTGGACTTTACTTCTACTTCGGCAGATTTAAAACCTTGCCCACGAATCACGCGAAACACACGAATGCTTTTTTCGCGTAATTCGTGTGTTTCGTGGGCAGAAAATCAAATCTGTTGAAGTAGAATTACTCGTTTCGGATAAGATCGCATCGCGCGATTTAGGTCGTGCGCAATTTTTTTTCCGCGACATGAATGTCGCAGTACTCTCCCCGGGCTGATCAAACCAAAACAGGAGCGCAGCATTTGAAAGTTGCAAGCTGTGGCATATTGTTGTCGCTGGCTCTCGCTCTCAGCGCGTGTTCGCACTTTGGTGAAAAGCTGGGCGCGGGGGAAGAAATATTAGAGGGCGCGGAGGAAGACGTTAAGGGCGTAATTGCGTTTGTGCATGTAAACGTTGTGTCGCTGGAAAGCGAGCAAATCCTCGCGGACCAAACCGTGCTCGTGCGCGAGGACAAAATTGTCGCGCTCGGGCCGGCCGCGCGGATCGCAATACCCGACAGCGCGTACCGCATTGCCGGCGCCGGCAAATACTTGCTGCCCGGCTTGGCCGATATGCACACGCACATTAATTACGCCGAAGAGCTTTTGCCTTATCTCGCCAATGGCGTGACCACCGTGCTGAATATGGGCAGCCCTTCCACAATCTTGCAAATGCGCGAACAAGTTGTCAACGGGCAGCTTTTAGGCCCAACCATTTTTGCCGCGGCCTTTGTTGATGGTTCGGGCAATCGCGGATGGATTGTGCGCACGCCGGAAGAAGCGCGGGCCGCCGTGCGCGACATTAAACAGCGCGGCTGGGATTTCATCAAAGTTTATAACAGCATCACCACTGAAGCGTTTCTCGCGCTGCTGGCGGAAGCGCAGCAGCAGCGCATTGCCGTCATTGGGCATGGCGTGCGCGCGCCGGGCATGCGCAAAATTTTAGAAGCCGGACAAGTCATGATCGCGCATGCGGAAGAATATCTCTACACGCATTTCAACAACGCCCGCGACGCCGGTTTGATCCCTTCGGCCGTTGCAATGACCGCGCAGGCCGGAGCCTATTTGACGCCCACGCTTTCGACCTATGAAACCATCATGCTGCAATGGGGCAATCGCGCCGGGTTAGAAAATTTGTTGGCGCGCCCGGAAATGCGCTACGTGCGTCCGAGTCAAATCACCGAATGGCGTAATGCGCAACGTTACGTCAACAACTCCGGCACCCTCGCGCCCGCGTATGAGTTTCAAAAGCAATTCGTCAAAGCCTTTCACGAAGGCGGCGTGCCGCTTTTGTTGGGAACCGACACGCCGGCGATTCCGGGAATGGTGCCGGGTTTTGCGATTCACCAAGACCTGCGCAATTTGGCCTCCGCGGGCTTGCGTCCCTTTACGGTATTGCAAGCCGGCACGCGCCGGCCGGGCGAGTTCATCGCCAAATTCGTTCCGCGGGCCGAGCCTTTTGGCGTCATCGCGGAAGGCCAACGCGCCGATTTGATTTTGTTGGAAAAAAATCCGTTGGAGGATCTCGCCCATGTTAACGCGCGCCGAGGCGTCATGGTGCGCGGCCGCTGGCTTTCGGAAAAAAAACTGCGGCGCATGCTTGATGAGCTTGCCGCTTCGTTTGGCAATTGACGAACCCGGGTTATGCTCGTTGCGAGCACGTTGGTAATCGCAACGCAAACTATCGCGCCATACATGTGGCAGTGCAATTTCAGCCGGACCGAATTTAGAGGGCGTTTGAAAAGTCCCCCCTTGAGGGGGGTTCGGGGGGTGTCATCGCATTACAAGCCACCAACACAGTGCAGATTTGTGGTTTGCTCACTCAGTGCTAGATCATTTATGATTTTTGAGACCTCACTTGTGCTGAAGAACACCCCCCGAACCCCCCTCAAGGGGGGAATTGTAGGGTGCTCCGATTTTTCAAATGCCCTTTTAGATTGAGAAAGAGAAAACTTATGGCGCAGAAAAAAAATGCCGTCGCGCTCGGTATGCTCCTGCTTGGTTTGTCGGCGCAAACGCTCGTGGCGCAGTGGACGGGTCAAACCAGTGGCACGACGCAAACGCTTTTGGGTGTATCTTTCGCGGACAAAGACCGCGGCCTCGCAGTCGGCGTGAGCGGAATTATTCTCGCCACCGCCAACGGCGGCACGAACTGGACGCGGCAGAACAGCGGCACCACCCGCTTTCTGCGCAGCGTCCATTGCGTGAATGCCAACACCCGCATTGCGGTCGGTGAGCTTGGCATTATTTTGCGCACGGAGGACAGCGGCGCCCATTGGACGAGTCAAACAAACGGCAACAATAACACGCTGGTGCATGTGCATTTTGTGAATGGCAACCTCGGCACGGCCGTGGGTTTGAACGGCACGATTGTGCGCACCGACAATGGCGGCGCAGTGTGGATGAACCAAAGCAGCGACGTGAATGTCGAACTGGCCGGCGTTCATTTCACGGACGCGGCCACGGGCACGTGCGTCGGTTTCGGTGGAACGATTTTGCGCACCACCAACGCCGGCGCAACTTGGATGCGGCAAAGCAGCGGAACGAACAGCGATCTCCGCAGCGTACAATTTTTCGACGCCAACAACGGCGTGGTGGTGGGATATAACGGCACAATTTTGCGAACGAGCGACGGCGGCGCACATTGGTCGCCGCAAACCAGCGGCACGAGCAAGAATCTTTTCAGCGTGCATTTCACGGACGCCAACACCGGCACCGCCGTGGGCACCGGAATTATTTTGCGCACGAACGACGGCGGCCTCAACTGGCAGAATCAACCTATCGGGACTGCTTCAGATCTTTACAGCGTGAGCTTCGCGGATAAAAACACCGGCACGGCCGTGGGGCAATTGGGTAGAATCTTCCGCACGATCAACGGCGGAGGCACCACCGCCGTGGATGAAAACGGCGCGAGCCTGCTCGACGATTATGAATTGAGTCAAAACTATCCCAATCCGTTTAATCCGCACACCAGAATCGCGTTCACGCTGCCCCACGCGCAAAAGGTTTTGCTGCAAGTGTACAATGCCGGCGGAGGCGAAGTTGCCACACTCGCGCACGGCATACTCCCCGCGGGACGAACTGAAATTCAATTTGACGCCGGAAACTTGCCGAGCGGCATTTATTGCTATCGCTTGCAAGCCGGCGACTTTGTAGCGACTAGGAAAATGCTCGTCGTGCAATAGCTCCGCTGCACTGGTTTCGTTGCTCCCGCCTATTCTTCTTCTCGCCCCTTTCTCCTCGTATGGCAAAAGGAAATTGCCCGCGCCGTGGCATTGCAAAAGCTCGCCAGCTTCTTCCACC
>CAYNDW010000028.1:0-19845 GCA_964395375.1 uncultured Cytophagia bacterium | reverse complement strand
AGGTAGTGCGCCTTCTCATCGTTGTCAACTCGTGTACGCAAAAGTCGGATGAACCGTTTTTCTCTCACTTCCAATAAAATGCCGACCGTTCTTCCGGTCACTTTATTTCTGCTGTTTTGCGCCTCGTTTTATTTTATTGCAACCCGCCCTCACAATTTTCTGAAAAGCGCTCAGCGCGCACACGGACGCGAATCCAAACTGTGGCCCTCCGATTGGGCCTGGCAACAACGCACGTTCCCATTCGGCACGGCGGACAAGACCGCGCATCTCGAAGCCTTGCAGCAAGCGCAGCGCTTGCGCAGCCTCGCGAAAGCTTCGATGAATGAACCGGAGTGGGAGTTTGCGGGGCCGACCAACATCGGCGGGCGTGTGATCGACATTGAATTCAATCCGCAAGACTCGAAAATCGTTTATGCCGGCGCAGCCACGGGCGGCGTGTTCAAATCACTTGACCGCGGCGAAACGTGGGCGCCGATCTTCGATGATCAAGCTGTGCTCACGATCGGCGATATTGCGGTCGCGCCCAATCAACCCGAAACGATTTATGTGGGCACGGGTGAAGCGAATGGCGGACATAATAATTTTCCCGGCGGCGGCGTTTACAAATCCATCGACGCCGGCGCGCGCTGGAATTTTATTGGCCTCGAACAAACGACTTCGATTGGCCGCATCGTGGTTGATCCCGCGAATGCCAATCGCGTGTTCGTGGCGGCCGTGGGTTCGTACTTCGCGAAGGATCGTGATCGCGGCGTGTACCGCAGCACGGACGGCGGGCAAACGTGGCAACAAGTTTTGTTGGTGAATGATTCTACCGGCGTCGTCGATCTCGTCCTCGATCCTTTGAACCCGCAAAAACTTTTTGCGGCAACTTGGGAACGTATCCGTCCGCCTAAGTTCGGCACGCATTTGAATGGTTTCTCGAGCGGCATTTATCGCAGCCTTGATGGCGGCGACACGTGGCAACGTTTAGGCACAACGCAAGGCCTGCCAGGCCCGCGACAAAAAGTGGGCCGCATCGGTTTGGCAATCTGCGCAACGAAGCCCGACAATCTTTATGCGCTCTATACCAACAATTCGAGCGGTTATACTTATGACAGTATCTATCGCACAAAGGACGGCGGCAACACCTGGCAACGCACCGATCTTTCCAACGGCTTGAGCGGCGGCTTCTCGAATTTCAGTTGGTACTTTGGCAACGTGCGCGTACATCCGACTGATCCCGAGCGTGTGCATGTTTTGGATTTCTTGATGATGGTTTCGACCAATGGCGGCGCGAGTTGGAGCAGCGCGGCTACTTCGCACGTGGATCATCACGGCTTCGCGTTCGATCCGCTCGATCCGACACGCCAAATCGTTGGGCACGATGGCGGCATGGATTACTCGACGAACAACGGCGACTCGTGGACGAAAGTCGCGGCTTTGCCCGTGACACAATTCTATCACATCACGATGGATCAAACTCATCCCGAGCGCTTGTATGGCGGCACACAAGACAACGGCACGATGCGCACGATGACCGGTGCGTTGAATGATTGGGACGTGTTCTATGGCGGCGACGGCTTCTATGTGCTCGTTGATCCGAATGATCCCAACGTTATCTATGCCGAATCGCAATTTGGGAACCTCGGCAAATCCGTTGATGGCGGCGCAAGTTTTTCATCCGCATTGAGTGGCATCGAGCCCGGCGAGCCGACGGATTGGTCTACGCCGGTGGTGATGGATCCGAACAACAGTCAAGTTTTATACTACGGCACGAATCGCGTGTATCGCACGAGCAATGGCGCGGAGTTTTGGAATGCGATCAGCGGCAATCTCACCGACAGCGAGCCGGGTTCGCGCCTCGGCAAGGTGACGACGATTGCAGTCGCGCCGAGCAATTCCGCCGTCATCTACGCGGGCACGGATGATAGTCATGTGTGGGTCACGACCGATACCGGCGCAACGTGGGCGGAAATTTCTGAGCCGCTCCCATATCGTTGGGTCACGCGCGTGGCCGTCGATCCGACGGATGCGAACCTCGCGTACGTCACCTTCTCCGGTCTCAAGTGGCGCGATCCACAACCGCACGTGTTTCGCACCACCGACATGGGCTTGACGTGGGAAAACATTAGCAACAACTTGCCGGACGCGCCCATCAACATTATCGTGGTTGATCCGCTTTATCCGAATCTCCTTTATGTGGGCACGGATGTTTCGGCGTATTACTCGAGCGATTATGGCAAGCGCTGGCAACCGCTCGGCAGAGGTTTGCCCATGGTTACGGTTTATGATATTGTCGTGCATCCGCTTGAACGGCGCTTGGCTTTGGGCACGCATGCGCGTTCGATGTACACGCTCGATCTTTCCACGTACACCGGCGTCGCGGCGCCGCGCGCACAGTTGCCCGAGCGCTTCACTCTTGCGCAAAATTATCCGAATCCGTTTAATCCTTCGACCAACATTGCCTTCGCATTGCCGGCGCGCGCGGAAGTGAGTTTGAAGATCTATAATGTGAGCGGTCAACTCGTGCGCACGCTCATGAACGAAACGCGCGCGGCCGGGCAGCATGTGGTGCAGTGGGATGGGAAAAATTCCGCTGGGCAGGAAGCGGCGAGCGGCGTATATTGGTATCGCTTGCAAAGCGGTAAACAGGCTTTGCAGAAGCAAATGACGTTGATGCGATAAGAAAGCAGGTGGTTATGGCGAAACGCTTTTCGACAAATGGCACAGAGCCAAAGACGGCGCAAGGCATTACGGCGCTCACGGTGCGCGGCTTCAAATCGCTTTATGACGAATGCCGTTTGGAAATTCGTCCGCTGACGATTCTGGCCGGCGCCAATAGCTCCGGCAAATCGAGCGCGATGCAACCATTGCTCTTGCTCAAACAAACGTTGGAGGCGAGTTATGATCCCGGCCCGCTTTTGCTCAATGGGCCGAATGTAAGGTTTACTTCCGTAGATCAATTTTTGACTCGGATCGCAGGAAAGAGTATTGCTCCTGAGTTTGTAATCCGGCTTGAACTTGATGAGTTATCGTCGCTGATTCATACTTTCGCAATCAATGGAGCAAAGCCGCTTGAACTCATGCAGATGGAGTATCAAAACAATAAAAGAGAAAGCTTCCTTCTTCGATCTGACATGCGCCCCAAGAAGATTCCGCCCGAAGCTTTGAAAGACTTTTTTCCGACTCTTTCTCCAGAGGAAAAGGCACTTTTTGAAATACGGGTAAGTCGTAACCGTTGCTTCCTTCAATATGAGTTGCGGCTTCGAGGTTCAATAATCTGGGCTCAAGCTTTGTCTGATTACAGCGAACAGTTCGACGCCAAGCTTCGTGGCATTATTCACGTGCCTGGTTTACGGGGCAATCCCGAACGGAATTACAGAACGACAGCCGTCGGCTCGACCTTTATGGGCACTTTCGAAAACTATGTTGCCGGCGTCATTCATCATTGGCAATATAATCGCGATGCGCGATTGGGAGTTTTGAGCAATGCGCTAAAGCTCTTGGGGGTGAGCGGAAGCGTAGCAGCCAAAAGCGTGAATGATACGCAAGTCGAACTGCACGGGTCCCGTTTGCTGAAGAATGGAAGAAACAAAGCACATGATTTTGTGAGCATCGCCGATGTCGGTTTTGGCGTCTCACAAGTATTGCCCGTGTTGGTCGCGCTTTTAGTCGCCGAGCCGGGGCAACTGGTTTATTTGGAGCAACCGGAGATTCATCTGCACCCGCGCGCGCAAGTTGCCCTCGCGCAAATTATCGCCGAGGCTGCCAATCGCGGCGTGCGCGTGGTGGCGGAAACGCATAGCGCGCTGCTGCTGTTGGCGATTCAGTCTTTAGTTGCCGAGGGTCAAATAGAATCTGATAAAGTCAGACTGCACTGGTTCCAACGCGGCGATAACGGCATGACCAAAATCATCAGTGCGGATTTGGATGGGAGCGGTGCGTTTGGCGAATGGCCGGAAGATTTTGCGGACGTGGCGCTTGAAGCGGAAAGTCGGTATTTGGATTTGGCCGAGGCACGACGGAGGAAAAAATAACATGGCGGGGAAATCATCGCGGGTGTTGGTCATTGATGCTTCTGTTGCGCATGCTTCCGGCGGCGAAGACGCAATGTTTCCGACTTCGGTACGGTGTCGCGACTTTCTCAAAGCGGTTTTAAGAATTTGCCATCGCATGGCAATGAGCCCGGCGGTTGCGGAAGAATGGAACAAGCATCAATCCCATTTTGCTCGGCGCTGGCGCGTTGCCATGACTTCAAAAAAGAAAATTGTTTATTGCGAAGCTGGGAGCAACAAAAATCTTCGCACGAGAATCACGCAAGCGGCCGTCGGCGATAAAGAGTCGGCAGCAATGCTGAAGGACATTCATCTCCTCGAAGCGGCGCAAGCAACGGATCGAATTGTGGTTTCACTCGATGAAACCGTGAGAAAACTTTTTGCGCAAGCCGCGCGACGAATAGGAGAGTTGAAAAGTATCACGTGGGTGAATCCCGATGAAAGCGAGGAGAAGCCGATTGCATGGCTTGAGCAAAAGATGCGGCAGGATAAAAGCAGGCAACTGGGGCACACTGATTGAATTTGAATTGCGCGTAAAAAGGCCACGCATCATACTTGATGTG
This sequence comes from uncultured Cytophagia bacterium, assembly GCA_964395375.1. Lineage (GTDB taxonomy): Bacteria > Zhuqueibacterota > Zhuqueibacteria > Zhuqueibacterales > Zhuqueibacteraceae > JABWAN01. The sequence goes on along the minus strand of CAYNDW010000028.1, from coordinate 15,248 downwards.
TGGCCTTTTCTTTTTCAAGCCGAATAACTCTCCTGCACGTTAAAATGCAGCACGCCGGCGCCGGGGTCGTGATGATCCGCGGCAACCATATATTGGAAATAGGCGTGACATGCCGGGCTGCTTGCGGCGTTTTGCACGGCGCGCTCCGCGTCCTCGCGACAGGCCCAATAAACCAAATCCACCCACTTGTCCTTTCCCTTGAGCAGTTCGCGGCGGATAAAGCCTTTTTGTTTGGCGAGAAAATCTTCCTGCAAAGCAGCGGAAGCTTGCAGCAACTTTTCTTCGTCCGCGCCCGCCACGATCTCAAACGGGGCCCACTCCACCACAATGTTTTGAGGCGACATCTTTTCTCCAAAAGTTTGATGAACGAATGAAAGCGTTTGGTATGCGGATAAAGCAAAAGCTTTATCCGCTAGCTTCGATCCCTCCGCTTACAGAAAGGCTTTTTAAAACCGAGCGTGATCGAACTCTCGCCCCAATGCCGTTTCCTTATTTGAAACCAGCCCGCAACTGCGCCATGCACTTCGCTGCGCGATTTGAGCTTGCCCTGCTTGTCCGAGCAATGCTTGCAATAGGTCGCGCGCACGCTTTTAAAGCGAGACTGTAGCGCGCCGGTCAACTCTGGCGCGCGTATTGGCCTTCCATATACGGAAACCACTGATTGCCGTCGGGTGAAACTTCCATGCGGAATTTGTATTGGCCTTTCACGCTGAGATCGAACGTCGCGCGGCTGTGGCCTTGCGCGTTTGGGCACGACAACGACAACACCTCGCCGGCGAAACTGCCGCGAAAAACATTCGGCGCCATTCCCATCGAATCGAACCAATACATTTCATAGCATTGCTGCGTTGCCTCATAACGCAAAACACCGTGCCCGCGGAAATTGACCGCGCCGTTGCGCTCTTGCTCGTAATCTTGCACCACCGCAAAACCGTCGAGCGCCGCACGATTTTCGACGCGCGCCAATGCGGTTCCTCCATTCGGATCGAACGGCGAGGGAGATATGCGCTCTTCGCCGCTCCAACGGCCAACGAGCATTTCGAGTTTGCGATGTGCTGCGGAAGGCTTGGGCATTTCCATTTATTTTTTTCCTTTCCGATTAATTGCAGAGTTAATCTGCTAAAAGTGAAATCTCTGCCTTTAAAGCAAAAAAAATCTTCAACGGATAAAATCGGCCAAAGGAAGAAAAACTTTAGGCTGTGATCCGTTGGCAGTTTTTAGCAGTTGGGCATTTGTTTTGGCTGCGGCTCGTCTGCGTTGCGCATTACAAATTCAAAATTGAAAATTTTTAATTCTAAAGGTGCAATGCTTTTGCTTGCTGCGGAGAGCCGCAGCGGAGTAAAATATTTTTTATCCAGCCGGGCTGACGGAGTTACATCGGCTCGTCCGCGCTCGGGCCGTAAATCTGCGGCACGGTCGAGCCCATCGGACGCAGATAGGTGGAAAGCTGGCCGCGATGGTGAATTTGATCGAACAAAAATCCCCAGCCAAATTCGTAGCCGGTATCGCGCATGACTTCTTGGCCTTGATAAAGAAACGGAATTTGTTTCTCCCAAGCCGCGTGCTCGATCCCGTGGAGCCGTTTCGTTAAGTCCTCATGCCAGCCGTCATACGCTGCGAGAATTTCTTTCACCGTTGCCGGCACCGGCATGTCGGGCCAGTCGAGCTGGCCGTGTTCCAAACCCTCGACGAGCACTTTTTCTTCCACCACAATGAGCCACGCAATCTCGCGCGCGTTGCGCGATTTGGGATCGGGCTTGTAATCCGACTGCTCCTGCGGAATGCGCGCAATGACTTTGCGCGTGGCCGGAGCTTCTTTCTCCCAAAATTTTAGGAACAGCTTTTTCTCATCCATGTTGCGATCCTTTCCGTGATAGCGTTAAAGTGAGAAGCACAAATGCAGATTGATTTGCGGAGGGCAATGTAAGCCGCGGCCGTGACAACCCTATGTCAGCAGCAAAAACGATTGCTCCTGGAAACTTGAAAAATGATCTAGCTTTTTTGGATCCACACGGAGCAAAAGCACATGCGAGCAAAGCTGGTCCGCTTACGTTTTTGATCCGAGTGCCGGCTTTTCAGCCTGAAGGAAAATCAGGCGCGGCCGTTTCGCCGAGCGGACAGATCATATGAGAGGAGCGCGGCCTCGCAACACTGGGCTTCATAGTGTGTCGCCAGTGCTCTTGCTTTTTCCCGGAGCAATTGTTTGAGAGAAGGCGGGGAGATGATTTCAACGTTCGCGCCAAAGGAGAGCAGCCAATTTATCATAACTTCAACCGCGGGCACGAGAAAGGTCATGAGCACGCCGTCGCCGCACACGGTTTCTTCGACGAAGCCGAAGTGATTGCGCTCGCGCACGTAGCGCGCGGTCTCGGGTTTGAATTTGATTTGCACTTCTTGCGGGTGATCGAGGCGTTGGAAGTCTTGCAGGTATTGCTTGAGCGAGAAATTTTTATGCGGAACGAAAATCTCTTCGCAGAGGCATAGCGTTTTGATGCGGTCGGTGCGGAAGTCGCGATAGTTTTGGCGGAGTCGACAGTAGGCAATGAGATGCCAATGCTCGCTGTAATAGAGCAGGCCGAGCGGCTCGACTTGGCGCTGCGTAAGGCGGTCGCGATGATTGGAAAAGTATTCCATCGTCAATATGCGGCGCTCGACCAACGCTTGTTGAATGGTGGCAAGCGCGTCATCACGATAGCCGGCCAACGAAGAGATTGGGCGCGTGTAAATGGCCGTGGCTTCCTGCAAGCGTTCGAGATAGTCCTGCTTTTCCGCGGGGAGCACGGCGCGAATTTTAAGCAATGCGGATTGCACGTGCTTGCGCAAAGAAGCGTCGGTGAGGCGTTCGACAAATTCGCCGCCGACAAAGAGCGCGCTGGCCTCTTCGTGCGTGAACATGACGGGCGGGAGATGGTAGCCCGCGACTAGACTGTAGCCTTCGCCGGCTTCGGCGGCGAGCGGGACGCCGGCTTCTTCGAGCGCGCGCAGATCGCGATACACGGTGCGTTTGCTGATTTCGAAATGCTCGGCAATATCCTGCGCGCGAATTAAGCGACGGCTTTGGAGGAGCAGAACGGTGGCGACGAGGCGGTCAATGCGGTTCATGAGGAAGTGAGAAAACGAAAATGGGGTTCGTAGTAGCTCCTTCAGGAGCCGGCAGTTTTGTAAGGTCTGCGCCTAAAGGCACTACTACGAGCTTGCATTATTTTTTCGGCCAGGAAAAAATTTCGGCGACCTCAAGGCTGAAGTCCGGCAAAACTTCGGGGCAAGTCAAGCGCGCGGATTCCCAGCGGCGTTCCGTGGGCGTCATCACGAGCACACTTTGCTCCGAAGGAAACACGATCCACACGACGCGGCTGCCTTTTTCCAAATAGAGTCGGCCTTTGGCAAAAATTTCCGTGGCGCGGTCGTCGTCCGAAACGATCTCAATCGCCAAATCGGGCGCGCGGGTTTCATACTCTTCTTCTTCGTGCAAGTTCTCATTGAGGAAAACGGCGATGTCGGGCGTGCGCAAGTTGAGTTTGCTCTCCGGCCAGAGGCGCACGCTGTTTTCGGCTAATCCAATGCCAATTGGATTCTGCTCGAAATAAACAAAAAACTTGCCCGTCAAATAGCTTTGGATTTTGGAATGAGTTTTACTCGCCATTTTAAACACCATCCTTCCCTCAATAAGTTCAAACGAGCGGCCCTCGGCCAAAGCCTCGGCTTCTTCGATGGTAATATCCGTCCGCTCCGTTAGAATGTCCACAAACGGAGAAGACGATTCGCGCGGTTGGTGTGGCGCGGGCAATGGCATTGGCGGCGCAACCGGCGTCATGACTTCTTGCGCAACAGCGGTGGTCATGGTTTTCACCTCGATTTAAGCATCATACCGACACGATGATTCGAACTCACTGCGAGCAAGATAACCAGCACTCGTGCGAGAGTCAAATTCTTTTTCCCCGCCCATTGCAGGTAGGCGAGAAAGTGGAAACGCGGAAGATGATTTTGATGCGATAAGAGTGCCCCGTCGCGTTTATTCCGAAATCTCCAGCTTGCAATAGACCCCGTTGTGATCGGAAAGAAAATCGCCGCGATTGAAGACCACCCGCGCTTCGAGCGTGGCGATTTTCAAGTTGCCGCCGGAACGATAGAAAATGTAATCCAGCTTCTGTGGAGTTTCGGAAGCGTCAACGACGAGCTTGGCGTAAATATTTTCTCGCCCGGTATAGGTTATGGTGTCGGCGTCAAAGTGGGGCAGCGTATCTACAAAGCCCTCAGCCATGATCCTTTCATACTCCGGCGTCAGCACGTAGCGCGTATTCAGTGGAAAATGCGTGGTCGGAGAGGCGTTGAAATCTCCCGCCAAAATTATGGGCGCTTCAGCCGGACAACGTTGCCGCAGGTATGAGAAGAGAATGTCCAGCTGTTGCAGCCGGATGCCGGTTTCTCGCTCCGAACGTCCCGCGTACAAGTGCGCATTCACGACGAAAATAAATCCCACCGCGGTTTTGATCACGCTGAGGACGAAGCCTTTGCGCCCCAATTTTTCATCGAACCGCATGCGCGCAACGCGGGCATGCTCGACAAACTGATATTGTTCGAACGCAAAACGCGACATCACGGCCAGCCCGCCGGTGCTGTCGGCGCGCAACAAGGGTAGCATCCAGCGGCCTTGCTCCGAGCCGGCGCAGCAATATTCCGTGGACAAGTCCGCAAGAATTTTTTGCCGATGCTTGAGCGTAAACGATTCTTGCAAACAGATGAGGTCGGGCGAGAGCGCGGCGATCTGTCGCGGCAATTTGCTCAGTCTTTGTTTGCGTTTTAATTGGGGCAGCCACAGCGGCAAATCCCAGATGTTGAAGGAAAGGCAGGAGAGGGTGATAGGCATGAGTTCATTTCAAGCTTAGAATTGTAGCTTCGATTTCTCCAAGCACTTCAGCTAGTGTCGGAGCAATAGACACGATGACGTTGTGTTCGCTCCCGTCATGTTTGTGGTGGGGATAAGTGGAGAGACTCAGGTTTTTATGATGACCAGTGTTGTCGTAGCGGAAACGAAGATGGTTTGCAGTATCAACATAATGATAGGTATACATCAAGCGATCGATGATTATTTCGACTTCGACGAACTCACGGAACTGGAGACACGAACCATCTATGAAAAAAATTTCACCGCGAATAAATCCTTCATGCGAGGCGCGTTTGTCAGACGTCACATTGAACGATTGCACGACGCTGCAGTTCGCGATGAACTCGTCAAGCCGGCGAAAGTATTCCTCAATCCGCAAACTGCACCTCGCGCAGGGTCTGCGCTTTCTCCAGCAAGCGTTCCAGCAAGCGCTGCTCGCCTACCCATTCAGCTAATTCTAAAGTCTCTTCTAATTCGTTTTCCTCGAAGCGCCGCACAAACTCCGGCGTGGAATATCCGTATTGCGCTTCCCACACGCGGAGTTTTTCTTGGGCGCGTCGAATACTAGATTCGAGCAAGCGTAGTTCGTTGTGCAGCGCCGCTTGTACGAGAGGTTTCAGAAGTTGCGCGCGTGCAGAACGCAAAACGAGTTCCGTCATTTCTTATTCTCCGAATAAAACTTATTTCTCATCCAAACTGATTCAATCTTGCTTTGGCCTCGGCATAAATGCGGGCTTTTTCCGGGAAGGGGATGAACAGGCTCTTGAAACCGTTGAGGATGATCTTCTTCACTTCTTCAAAACTCAAATCCCAAGTTTGCACTGCAAGCCAAAGCTCGTCGGTCACAGTCGTGCGCGAGATGAGGCGGTTGTCCGTGTTGAGCGTGACGCGAAGCTGGTTGTCGAGATATTTTTTGAAGGGATGATGCTCGATGCGGAGTACGGCTTTCGTCTGCACGTTGCTGATCAAACACACTTCGAGCGGGATGCGATGATCGCGCACGAAGTTCATCAAGTCTTCGTCTTCATATAGGCGCGTGCCGTGGCCGATGCGATGCGCGCCGCAGACGTTGATGGCTTGGTGAATGCTCGCCGGTCCGTAAGCCTCGCCCGCGTGCACGGTGCAATTGATGCACTCTTTGCGAATGGTGTAAAAGGCCTTCGCATGCTCCTTCGCCGGGTTGTCTTCCTCGCGGCCCGCGAGATCGAAGCCGACCACGCCTTTGCGTTTGTATTGCACCGCAAGCTCCGCGAGACGGAGCGACATGGAGCGATCAAAGCTGCGAATGGCGCAAATAATGACGCCGGTTTTGATGGGATACTTGCGCTCCGCTTCGTGCAAGCCTTCGAGCACGGCATCCACGACTTGTTCGAGCGAGAGGCCTTTGTCTTGATGCAAGATCGGCGAGTAGCGCACTTCCATGTACGTCACGTTCTCGCGCGCCGCGTCTTCGGCCAACTCGAATGCGATACGCCGCAGCGAATCGTAATCTTGCATGAGCTTCAGCGTCACGTCGAACTTGTCAATGTACTCGTTGAGATTTGCGACTTGGCCTTTGACGGAAAGAAAATCATAAACCTCTTCTTCGCGCGTGCTCGGCAAGCTCACGCCGTTTGGTTTTGCCAACTCCATCGCCGTGCGAACCCGGAGCGAGCCGTCGAGGTGCACGTGCAAGTCGGTCTTCGGAAGTTCGTGTAAAAGGTCGCGGGTGATGTGCATGAAGCTTCTCCTCAAATATTAACCAAACGAAGGGGATGTTTTTCGTGCACTCTTTTTTCTTATGTCATTCTGTACGAACCTTCCCGAGTGCTGGGATTGAAACCCAATTCTGCGTCTTCTCCCAAGCACTAGGAACTTTGCTTCCAGAATGACATTGAGGGGAGCGCTCAATTAAAAATGTGGTGATGAACTTCTTTCAATCCAAGCTCAACTCCATGAAGCTCGTGCCGGCAATGGGATTGAAGCGATACGGCGCGATCTCGCGAAAGCCGAGCGAGGCATAAAGTCGCCGTGCTTCGCGCATCGAGGGGAGAGTGTCGAGGCGCATGCGTTCATAACCAAGCTTTCGCGCCTCCGCGATGAGGGCATTCGCCAACGCGCGCCCAGCACCGCGACCGCGTCCTATGGGTGAAACGTAGAGTCGTTTCATTTCACAAGTGTCTGCATCAATTTTGCGAAGAGCAACACAGCCGAGAAGTTGCTCCGCTTCTTGAGCGAGCAACAAACAGCCTGAAGGAGCTCCGTATTCTTCCGCGAGCGTATCCAACTCATGAGAAAAATTTTGAAACTCCAAATCAACGCCGAGCGACGCGGCGTATTCTTCGATGAGGCCGCGGGCTTTTTGAAAATCATCTTCGGAAACGGCTTGTAAGATTTGCATCGCGCTACCCCGGGTTCAGCCATAAAAAAAAGCCACGGCCAAGCCGTGGCTGAGCAACTCTTCGTTATGCTGCCATCGTTTCTGTCCGCCGCATCGGCATTGCAGCGCTCGCATTTGGAGTTTTGCCGTTCACGCCAAAGCCCTCGGGCAGCAGCGTGATCAACGTTCCAATCGTGAGCACCATGCCGCCGATCCACACCCACATGACGAGCGGATTTAGATAAGCATGAAACGTTGCGGCGTTGGTTTCGGCTTTATACTCGCCCAACACGACGTAGAGATCTTCACGCAAATTGGAGAAGAGCGCGACTTCGGTGGTCGGCTGATTCTGCACGCGATACAGATGCTTTTGCGGATAGATCGTTTCAAGCTCCTGGCCGTCGCGTTTGACGATCATCTTGGATTCGACCACGGATTTGTTGGCGTCCGCATACTCGCGTGTGCTTTGATAAACCAATTCATAATTGCGCAGCTTGATGGCCTCGCCGGGTTTGAGTTGCGCCTCGGCCTCTTTGGTGAAAGCTTGACCGGTGACGCCGATGAAGATGAGCACCATGCCGAAATGCACGACATAGCCGCCATAGCGCTGGCGATTCTTCATCAACAAATTCCAGAGCGCGATGAAATAGCTTTCATGGCTCGAATGCCTGCGCGCCCTTGCACCGCGATGAAACTCGGCGAGAATGGTATGTGTGACGAAGACGCTCAAAGCAAAAGAGAGGAGCGCATAAACATGGCGCATGCCGAGCGCGAACAAGATGATCAACGTAAGCAGCGCGAGCAACGTCGGCCACATGAACATCTTCTTTAATTGCGCTCCCGAGCTTTTGCGCCAAGCCACGAGCGGGCCGATGCCGGTGAGCAGAAGCAGGAGCAGCGCAATCGGCACATTCACGGCATTAAACCACGGCGCGCCGACCGTGATCTTCACGCCGCGCACGGCTTCGGAAATCACCGGAAACATCGTGCCCCACAACACCGCGAAGCACGCGCCGAGAAACACCACGTTATTCAACAAGAACGCGGACTCGCGCGAGACCACGGATTCCATGCGCACCGGACTTTTCAAAGTGGGCAAGCGATACATGAGCAGCGTGAACGAACCCGCCATGATCACGCCCACGAAGCCGAGAAAGAGCGGGCCGAGGCTCGATTGCGTGAAGCTATGCACCGAAGACACCACGCCGCTGCGCGTGAGAAACGTGCCGAAGATGCACATCGTGAACGTGAGAATGATGAGCACCATGTTCCACACGCGCAGCATATTTTTCTTTTCTTGAATCATGACCGAGTGCAGAAACGCAGTGCCGATGAGCCACGGCATCATGGCCGCGTTCTCCACCGGATCCCACGCCCAATAGCCGCCCCAGCCGAGTTCCATGTACGCCCACTTGCCGCCGAGCATCATGCCGATGCCGAGAAAGAACCACGGCACAATGGTCCAACGCCGCGTGATGGCGAGCCACTCGTTGCCCATCTGTCCGCTCAGCAGCGCGGCGAGCGCGAACGCGAACGGAATCGTGAAGCCGATGTAGCCGAGGTAGAGAATCGGCGGATGAATGATCATGGCCCAATGCTGCAGCAGCGGATTGAGGCCGCGCCCGTCCTGCGGCGTGAAGTCGAGCATCTCAAACAGCGGCGTGATGAAGTTGATCATCACGATGAAGAACACGGCCACGATCATGTTGATCGCAGTGACGTAAGGCATGAGGGCGCTTTGGCGTCGGCGATAAATCAAAATGCACGCAGTGCTGAAGAAGGACAGCAGCAAAACCCAAAACAGCAGCGAGCCTTTCATGCCCGCCCACAGCGAAGTGACTTTGAACGGCGTGGGCAGCGCGCGATTGCTATAGCTGGCGACATATTCCATGCGAAAGTTGTCCGCGAGCAGCGCCTGCCACACGCCGACCGCAGCAAGACTGAGCAATATCGTCACTCCGAAAGCGCCGTGCTCGCCGCTCTTCACCAACCGTTCGTCGTGTCTGCGCACACCGACCAGCGAGGCGACGATGGAATACACGCCGCAGCCGAGCGCGAGCAGAAGAAAGATATGTCCTAGTTCGGTCATGTTCATGCCTGAGTTTTAGTGTGAGGGGGAATGATGGTGTGTTCAGGGTCCGGTGACCAATGACTGCTCACTGATCAACTTCTTTTCACGAAGCGTTGGCTTTCTTTTCGGTTCCATATCCGCCGCCTTCTTCGCCTTCATACTTGCTCGCGCACTTCGTGAAAACTTGCTTAGCCTGAAATTCGCCGTTCACGAATTTGCCTTCGAGCAAAACGCCCGCGTCTTCTTTGAACGTGTCGGGCACGATACCGCGATAAGATACGGGCATGGTCTCGCCCAATTCATCGAGCGTGAATGTCATCACAAGACCGTCGCTGGAACGCGCTACGGTTCCGGGCACGACCTTGCCGCTGACGCGCAGGCCCTTGCCTTCAGCTTTCACGCCTTGCGTCTTTAGCTCGCTAACAGTGATGTAATACACCATCGTATCATTAAAACCGCTCACAAACAGCCAGCCGATAATGCCGATCACCGCGGCGAAGACGGCAAAGATAGTTATGCGACGACGTTCCATATTTCACCTCGAGTTTATGTTTTTAGATTTGATGCGAGAATGGGTTTGCGTTTTCTTCACTGAGGGTTGTCCATTTTTCGTGCCACGACTTGCCGGAGCAGAATTCTGTGCTCGCTTGGGAATGAGCCCGATCAATGAGCGCAAAGCATGATTGACGGCGCGCGCATTGGGAAAATATTTTAATACGTCCGGCGCTAAGGCGACGGCATTGCGCGGGCCGTAATGCTTGATTTCGGTCGAGCCGTCAGTGTGATGAATGGTTACAGTACAGCCTCTGTCCAAATCTCTGTAATGTTTCCTGCGAACTGCGCCGCGAAAGTCGTATTCGGGGCGCAGTTCATCAACAGAATCTTTTGCTGATCGATTGGTCTTGTTCTTCATAGATGTCTTGCTTCAATCTTCATCACCAAAAATCTGCACAACTCTGTCACCTTTTTTGACATAGCTCTCTTCTTTCGATAACGGCAAGAGCAGAGCGGAATTATCGGCTTCCAGCGCACCTGGAATATTTTGAGATTCCTCGAAAATATCTGCCATGGCAAGCAGGCCAATATTTGATTTTGAATATGCGCGACAAATAGAAAACTTCTCGTGTACCTCGGAAACTTTGAGGCGGATTTTTTCTCGATCAACGCTCCCCAAAATATCACCAGTCTCGGGATCGCGGATTTCGGTAGACTGATCCGCAAGTACCTTAAACCTCATACCGGGCTTAAGCCCCTGATTCAAGCCGATATTTATCGCGAGCTCTCTTTCAGTCAGGATGCCTGAAACCTTGCCCACGAGTGGCTTGTTATTTTTCTTGACGGTTCGGGTTTCCATGTTCATTCGACTCCTCTATTCATGAAGAATGCAATCATGTGGGGCATGAAAGTGGATTCGCCTTTTGCGTAGAGGTAGCTTATCCAAAGTGTATCGATATTGCTCTTATCTTTTGCATGATAGGTCTCGCTCAAGACTTCGCTCACTTCGAATACGCCCATCAGTCTATCATCATCTTGATGTATAACAAATAGGACGTCTCCCACATTTAATTTCTGGGCTGATTTCTTTTTGATTGAAATATAGAGCGCATTGCCTTCGATACGAGCATTAAGCAATTCGAAGGCGTTTTTTCGCCTTTTCCTTATGGCTATTTCAAATAGCCTCTTCTTTGCGTCATTCAGTTCTTGTGTCGATTTTTGATGCCGATCAAACAATATCGGATAGCAAATTATTCGCTCTAAGGCAATTTTCGCGCTTCGCCAACACCAAAGCAACGAAAGAATTAAAACAGGCAGTGCAAGTAAAAATACTCCTACTCTAAAACGGATACTCTCAAACTTTTTGTCTGCAAGCTCCGGAACGAAGAAGACGACGAAACCCAAAACGAACGGAATTACCGCCAACCACCAATTGACGTTTAGCTTCCAACTCGGCCAACGTAGGGCACGAGGGTTTGTCCCGTCATTCGACAACTGCATTGATCGCCATCCGTAGAGGTGGTTGTTCAACTGCGGCTCTTCATCTCACGCATACGCCGTCGCTCTGGTCTCGCGCAGCACGGTCACTTTGATCTGGCCGGGATATTCCAGCTCCTGTTGAATCTTCTTCGCGATGTCCGAAGCGAGCAGATCGGCTTGCGCGTCGCTGACTTTTTCCGGCTGCACCATCACGCGAATTTCGCGGCCCGCGGAGATGGCGTAGGCTTTCGAAACCGCGTCGAAGCCGTCCGCGACTTTCTCTAATTTGTCGATGCGCTTCACATAGCCGTCGAGCGTGTCGCGCCGCGCGCCGGGGCGGGAGCCGGAGATGGCGTCCGCGGCGCTCACGAGCAGCGAAATCAAATTGTCTGCCGGGATGTCTTCATGATGCGAGCCGATGGCGTTGATGACGATCGGATCTTCGTTATACTTCTTTCCGATTTCCATGCCGAGTTGCGTGTGCGTGCCTTCTTGATTTTGGCTGATGGCTTTGCCGATGTCGTGCATCAAGCCCGCGCGTTTCGCCATGCGCACGTCGAGCCGCAGCTCCGCGGCCATGGCGCCGCAAATATACGCGACCTCTTGCGAGTGACTGAGCACGTTTTGGCCATAGCTCGAACGGAAGTAAAGCCGGCCGAGCATGCGAATCAATTCGGGATGCACTTTGCCGACGCCCACGGAAGCCACGGCCTCGTTGCCCGCGCGCCAAATTTGCTTTTCGACCTCTTGCTCGCATTGGGCCACGATCTCTTCCACGCGCTGCGGATGAATCTTGCCATTCCCAATTAACTTCTCCAACGCCAGCCGCGCGACCTCGCGCTTCACCGGGTCGAACGCAGAAAGCACCACGGCCTCGGGCGTATCATCGACGATCACCTTCACGCCGGTGGCCAGTTCAAAGGCTTTGATATTGCGGCCTTCGCGGCCAATGATGCGGCCTTTGACTTCTTCAGAGGGAATGGGCACGACCGAGACCGAAGTCTCCGAAGCATGCTCTGAGGCAATGCGCTCGATGGTCATCGTGAGAATGCGCTTGGCCTCGCGCACGGCATTGTTCTTGGATTCATCAATGATGCTCTTGTAAATCTCCGCGGCCTCTTTGTTGAAATCCTGGCGCAGGTTGTCAAGCAAAAGTTGTTTCGCGTCTTCGACGGAGAGCTGCGTGATCTTGGCCAGCTCGAGGTTTTGTTGTGCGACCAACTTTTCCAATTCATGGTCTTTCGCGCGCAACGCGAGACGATGGGTTTCGATTTCATTTTCGCGCTGGCCCAACTGCTGCTCGCGCTGTTTCAAGCCGTCTTCGCGGCGCGCGAGTTTTTTATCGCGCTCCTCGACGCGCGCTTCCGCTTCGTCGATTTTGCGTTGCCGCTGCTTGATCTTGTTTTCTTGCTCATCGCGCACGCGCAGCGATTCTTCCTTGGCCTTCATGAGAATTTGCTGCTTTTCACGCTCGGCTTTCTTGCGCGCTTCTTCGAGAAGATCCTCGGCCAAACCTTTGCTCTTCGCGATTTTGCTTTTAATGAAAACATGCGCCAGTAAATAGGCGACAACAAAGGCCGCGACCGCCACGATTAGATTTATTATGATAGGAGTCATTTTATCCTCTCACTAATGACAAATTGATGGGAGTTGCAAAACAACTCGCACGAAACAAAAAGCGACAGCCCCGCAATCCCCCTTCGAAGAGGGGACTTTCACGCGACGACGCCCGCCTGCAATTCGCGCACGACCGTGAGTCGCCGCTCTGGCTGCAAGAGTCCGGAAATGTGCGCAGCCATCACTTCCATGTTGTTCATCACTTTATTGCCGGCGCAGGCTGGGTGGACCGCGATGCACTCTACGCCTTTGCAATAGTCCAAACGCAGATCGCAATTTTGCAGTTTTTGATAACGCGCGGAGGGCACCATTTTGCGCGTGACCGCCTCGCGTTGAAACTCGCGCGCTTGGGTTTGATAATGTAACTCGACTAACTTGCTCCATAGGAACTCGTGCGCTTGCACCAGTTGCGCCGGCGTTAGCCGATCCAATAACCCGCGCAGCTTTTGTTCCTGCAACACAGCCACCAGTATTTCTAAACGATGACGGAAGTTCAAGCCTTCCGCGGATTGTATATGCATGGTCGCCTCTCCTAGATGATCCCATGCCTTCGCGCGAGGCACAGCACTGAACTTGGAGTAATGGAGTTGTGGATTGATGGAAAACCAGCGCTCCAAGTTATCGTTTGCTTCCTGCACCCACCTCGAAACTACACCGGAATGCCGGTGAAGAACCACAAAAATTTCGAAAACGCTTCGCCGATGAATACGAGCACAACCGTGGCGTAGAGCATGCCCGTGGCGGATTGCGTGCTGCGCAGCTTCACGGTTTCATAAATCATGAAAGCAAAAATCAACGGGCCGAGCAAACCGATGAGACAGCGCGCCCAAAATAAAATGCCGTTGCCGGAAAAGCTTAGCAGCGCGGCCGCGCTTTCCGCCAGCGCGGTTTCATTTGAAAAAAAGGAATACAACATCAGCGCGATCACAAACAGCGCGCGCGCCACGGTTGCGCCAAGAAAGAGCAACGAGGCCATGCGCAGCGGCTGGATCGTGAGCTTGTGATTCACCAAATACCAATGGCCGGTGATCATCGCGCCGAGCACGGAACCGAGCATCAACGCCGAGCCGACGAAGCTGAAGGCGCGCAGTCCGAACGCGGTTTGGAAACGGCCTTCGGCAATGGGGTAGAAATATGAAATCAAGATGAGCACGGCCAAGCCGAGGCCGAAGGCGAGCAGCAGATAGGACTTGCCCACGCGTTTCACCCAAATGCCTCCGAGAATCAACACCGCCAACTCCAGGAGCACCAACCCGAACGCCAGTAAGTTTGAGTTCTGTGGTAATTGAAAAAGAGAATTGGGTAATTGTTGATAGAGTGGCTGCGCCAACAAAGCGAGACCGAGCAGAGCCGCGGCGAGCCAACTCATGAAACGAAAAAAAGTCGCGCCGATTTCTTCGAGCGAAATCAGCAGCACGGTGAGTATGGCGCCCACGGCTAAATGCGTGAAGAGGGCGAAGAAGATGAAGTTCAGCATGGTTCGAATCACTTTGCAATCGGCTTGCCGGCGGACGCAAAGTTTTTTGTTTAATTCAATGAGAATGAAAACGAATAAACTTCGGGATGCGCAATGGTGCGGCGGCGCTTGAAATTTTCCCGCGTCTTGTGCGTGTGCTTCACTTGGGTTTCGCCAAAGGTCCAGCACAGCAGCGTATCCGGCAACATGCTTTTGAAATCAACGGTGAAATAGCCTTTGGGATAGGCCCCGAGACCGCGAATATGTTTTTCCCATTTCTCCAACGTCAGCCCGACTTGCACATCGTAACTTTGTTGCGCGTCTTCTTCATCAAACAACTCTTCCGATTCCATCCGGTCGCGAGCTTCCTGGATATTTTCAATGGCCTGCTCCGTGAGTTTGATGATCTTCGGCAACAGGGCATTGGCTTGCTCCAATGTAAAGCGAGGCATGCCATCATCAAAAATATGCTCGTAATCGTTCACACTTCCTCCGCGTGGTTCGAATCTCATAATCTACCTCAATCTCTTTCTATTGGAGTGTTGGAGTTGTGGAGTTATGGTCTTTACAATAGTCCAACACTCCATGACTCCACTACTCCAATCCGCGCTAGTTTCCAAACGCCGAAAACCCCGTCACTGCTTGCCCCAAAATCAACGTATGAACTTCATGCGTGCCTTCATACGTTTTCACGCTTTCCAAATTAGCCGCGTGGCGCATGCACACGTAATCGTCGCTGATGCCGTTCGCGCCGAGAATTTCGCGGCACATGCGCGCGATCTCCAAAGCATGATAACAATTATTCCGCTTCGCCAAACTTATCTGCGCCGGAAACGCCGCGCCGCGATCCTTGAGAACCGCCTGGAAGTCGGGTGGAGGCGGGCAG
>CAYNDW010000027.1:15378-20258 GCA_964395375.1 uncultured Cytophagia bacterium | reverse complement strand
AGCACCGCCTCGCGTCCGGCAAGGTGCGCGGTGATCACGCCCGCGGTCTGCGCTAAATTTTGCGGAGCGTCATGGCGAAAGCGCACGTGCAAGCGCCGGATCATTTTATCGCGCAACGCGGCGAGCGCCTCCACGGCCACAAGCTCGCCGGCGCGCAGAATCGCCACACGATCACAGAGCGTTTTGACTTCCGAGAGTACGTGCGAAGAAAAGAGCACGGCGCACCCTCTCCGCGCAAAATCACGCAGCAACTCTTGCAGCGCCTGTTGCCGCAACGGATCAAGCCCGAGCGTGGGTTCGTCCAACAACAGCAAACGCGGATCGTGCTGCATGGCAATGATCAAACCGAGTTTTTGCTTCGTGCCGTGCGAGAGGAATTTTATTTTGCGCGCCAGCGTCGCGGGATCGACCTCCAATGCGCGCGAAAGTTTTTCGCGCAACACCGGCGGACGCTGCGGACGAAAGCGCGCGAAGTAGTCGAGCAGCGCTTGCCCGGTCAGGTTGCCGTAAAGATGCAGTTCGCCCGGCAAAAAACCCAGCGCCTCTCTCGCTTCCGGCTGCCGCGCAGATTGGTCGAGCACACGCACCTCGCCGGACTCTGCGCGCACTAAACCTAAAATCGCGCGCAGCGTCGTGGTCTTGCCTGCGCCATTCGGGCCGAGATAGCCGAAAATTTCGCCGGCATGCACTTCAAAGCTCACCTCACGCAACGCGCGCACTTTGCCATAACGCTTGCTCAGATTTTTAATTTGCAACGCTAGCATAGACGTCGCGCCAAAGTGATTTCTGTTTGTTGAAAGTATTCTCGCGCAGCAATGATTTGAGTTTGCGGCGCGGCCACGATTTTTTCCAATCCCACCCACTTGCCGTCGCCCGCTTGCACGAGCACGTGATGCTCGCGCTGCGGATGCAACGTCGCTTTCACAATCTTGATCTTTTGTTTATCAAAAAAAGAAAAGGCGCAGGGATACGGCAAGGTCTGCGCGCGAATGAAATCGTAAATGCGGCGCGCGGGCCACGACCAATCGATCTCGCCGTCTTCGGGTGCGCGCGGAGCAAAGTATGTTGCTTGCGCTTCGTCTTGCGGCCGGCGCTGTGCAACGCCCTGCAGCAGTTGGGGAATGTGCTCAACTACTAATCCGCCGGAAGCAACGTTGAGCCGAGCGATCATCGCGCCGACTTCCTCTTCTGCGCCAATGCGCATGCGCGTTTGCGCAATCACATCGCCCACGTCGACTTTGTCTTCGAGATAAAACAGCGAAGCGCCGGTTTCGCGCTCGCCGTTGATCATCGCCCACACCAGCGGCGAGCCGCCGCGATATTTGGGCAAGAGCGACCAATGCACACCCACAGCGCCGAGCGGCGCAAGTGCGCGCACGCGGCTTGGCATCAAATGATACCAGCCAATGACCACCAACAAACGCGGCTGCCAGCTTGCAATCGTGCGCACGCTCTCCTCCTCGAACTTGCGCGTGAAGGTCAAAATTGGGATCCCAAACTCGTTTTCAAAATTTTTGAATGAGCGATGGCGGAGATTGCGCACTTTGTTTTTCGCATAAGAGATTTCAAATTCCGGCAAGCCCGTGACGATGCCGCTCACCGGCAAGCCCGCGTGGAGCATTTCGTTAAGACAATGCCAGCCCGTGTCGGTTGTGCCGAAGAAGACGATGCTCATGGCGCCACCAACTCGTTCAAGAGTCCGGTTGCGATTTGCTGCGCGCGCAAGTGTGCAATCAAATCCGTGAAATAGGAAAGCACGCCGTAGCCCTCATGCCGATGTGCCATAAGTTTGTGCGCCTCGTGATAATGGGGCTTGAACGCCGTATAATGTTCCGGCGAGGAAGTGTTGAGATAAAGATGAATCGGATGAAAGTTGAACACGAGCGGCAGAGCGCTGCGCTCGAATGAGCCGGCCACAAAAGGCTCGCGCTGTTCCTCCGCGAACCAAATATCATCTTCCCAAAAAATCGGCACGCGCAAGAGCCCGTTGAAATAATAGAAGGGCCGCGCTTCGGGTTGTTGATAGCGCAGCAGGTTGCGATCATACTGCAAACCGGCTTGCTTAAAAAGATGAAGCAACGGCGTGCTGCTCATCATCGCGTGGCTCGATACGCCCTGGGCGTTGGGATAAAGCGCGAGCAGCTCTTGCAGCTTGCCTTCATATTGCGCGAGTGTCGCGTCATTGAAGTTGGGATGCACACCGATTTCGATGCGCTGCGGAGCGCAAGTTTCAAGGGCGGCGTAACGGCCGGTCGCGAAGATCGTGCAGCGCAGTGCGTGCTCTTCAAAAAGCGCGAGCGCGTACTGCAAAACTTCTTCGGGGCACCAATCGGTGTCCAGCGTGAGAAAAATTTTTTGATTTGATAGCGACATGCGCGCGGCACATAAACGTTCCAACCTCGGCTTGGCCGAGGTTGTAGTCATCTCACTAACTGTTCGAACCTCGGCTGAGCCGAGGTTTTGGCCTTTTCACTGAGCACGAGGCTTGAGCTTTCTTTTATGCAACGGCCAAGCCGTTGCGAGAACATGACAAGAGCTACACTCATTGCGAGTTGACTTGTTACTCCTCTCCATTTGTCATTTCTGGAAGAACCTTCCCTCGCACTGGAACCAAAGCTTTGTTCTTCGAAGTGTGCCGAGCACTAGGGAAGGTCCTTCCCGGATGACATTGCAAAGCAGGAGCTAGCGCGAAACAGAATAGTCGATGAAGCGTAATCGCACTTTCTCAATCATTTTGCCGCCATAAAACCGCGTGCGGCAAAACGGGCTGCGCAAATAGCCTCGCCACTTTTTCGCGACGCGCGCCAGCTCGTCGTCAGCAAGTAGCGCAGCAAAGGCGCGCAGCAAGCGCGCGTGTATATCGACGTACATCGGCGAAGCCAACCGCCGGCTGCGGTGCAGATCATAAAAATTCCAATAGCCCGTATCATACCGCAAGAGATTTTTTTTTACGCCAAGCATGCCGGCTTCGAAGCAAGAGCGCGCACGCGTGTCGGAGAAATATGTCGCGTAATCAAGCAAACCCAAGAGAGCGAAGAGAATGCCGTTGAGCACAAGCGAAGGCTCGCGGGTGGGATATTCTTCGAACGCCAGTGCGCCCTCGGGAAAATTTCTTGCGACGCCGCCTGCTTCGATGCGATGATAGAACGCGGCCACGGCGCGGCGACAAGCTTCTTCATAGGAGGGATGATGATTGACTGCACAGGCGCGCAGCAAGAGTGATATACCCTGGCCCTGTGCCAGAGCAGAAATCCACGGCGCGGCCGGGCCGTAAAAAGGCAAATCAAAATCAAACACCCAAGCATGCAGGTCGCTCCGCCAAGCGCGCAAATGCGCAACGAGCCAGTCCGCCATGAGCAGCGCTTCCGCGCGCGCATGTGAATCATGCGTGTGCGCGAACACGGAGAGTTGATGCAAACCATATTGCGCGACCGTGATGGGATTATAAACGAGCCGCTGGAGATGCGGATAATATACTTGCGGAACGCCGCCCTCATCGCGCGGATAGATTTCAAATTCGCCGGTGGGAGAGAAGTCGAAAGGGTAGATGAGGTCGAGTTTGCGGCTCGTCACATGGTCGGCTGGCATAGCATTCGGCATGATGCCCAAAAGTAGTCGGGTCGCACATGAAAGTCAAGCCGCGCGCCGAGGAAAAAGCGCTTGACAGAGTCGCTTACATGCGCTACACTATCCCTGTGAATCCTAATCTTATTCTTCAGGAAATACTATGCGCACATTAGCCCTAGACACGATGCCCGAGGTGGAGACGCAGATCATTCGCCTCTTACGCACACATACGCCTTCGCAAAAGCTCAAGAGTCTCGCTGGTATGAGGTTGCTGGCAAAGAATCTGGTCATGAGCGGCTTGCGCTCCCAATATCCCAATGCGAGTCAAGCCGAGTTGAAACGCCATCTGTTTCGCCGCCGTTTAGGACACGAGCTTGCCGAAAGCGTTTTCGCTGCAAACAACAGCGTTAATCTCGAAGAGGAGAAGAATATGTTGAGCGAACCCGAACTCATCAGCCTAGTGGCGCAACGCCTCGAAGAGCTTCGCATCCCGTATTTTGTAAGCGGTTCCGTCGCCAGTATTATCCACGGCGAAGAGAGATTTACCAAAGATGCCGATCTCGTCGTGCGCATTTTCCCTTTTCATATTCCAGCGCTGATCAAAACTTTTGAACCCGGCTTTGTCATCAGCGCAGATGCCGTGCAAGATGCGATCACGCGGCGTTATGCATTCAACATCATTCACCTCGCCACTGCTTTCAAAATTGATTTGTTTCCAATTCACGAGGAAGACGAATTTGAGTTCGATGCTTTGGAGCGATGCCGGCGTCAACACATCGGCTCGGGGGAGATTTGGGTTGCGACGGCTGAGGATATTATTCTGGCGAAGTTAATTTGGTTTAGAAAAGGCGGCAGTGTTTCAGAGCAGCAATGGCGCGACGTGCTGGGCGTGCTCAAAGTGCAAGGCGCGCGGCTCGACTTTGCCTATCTCGCCGGACAAGCGCGGCGCTTTGGTTTGGCGGATTTGCTGGAGAAGGCGCGTGAAGATGCGGGGGAAATTGTTTGATACTTTGCTGCAAAGTTTGAATCAAAAACTCTCCTACCTGAGCAACACCATCTTCTTCGTCAGCACTTCCTCTCCGCTGCGCAAACGATACCAATAGATTCCACTCGCGTGCGCCGTTGCGTTCCATGTTATCTCATGCCTGCCCTCGCGTTGAATGCCTTCCACTAATCGCGCAACCCGTTTTCCCATGAGATCAAAAACTTCGAGCGTGACGTGCGCGCGGCGCGGCAGCTCATATGAAATCGTCGTAGCGGGGTTGAAAGGGTTCGGGAAATTCTGACCGAGCTTGAAATTCTTGTTTGGCTCT
>CAYNDW010000027.1:4441-15368 GCA_964395375.1 uncultured Cytophagia bacterium | reverse complement strand
AAAAATTCTTTCGGAGCATGCGCCTCGCGCTCTTCGACTTTCACCGGCTCCCCTTTAAAAAAATCAAACTGCTGCTCCGGCGTGACGACGTGCAGCACGGCATTGGTCAATGCCGCAGATTGTCGCGGCCCGACGCTGTTCGAAGCGCGATAGGTGGAGAAGTCAATCCACTCTGCACGTGCGGCGTTCACGAAAATTGCCGGCGTCGCGCCGAAGACTTGTGTTCGCATTGCGGTGCCGCTCAGATGCGTTCCCGCATCTAGCAAAATGCCGTAATGCGCGTCTCTTTTCGCGATGCCCCAAAAGAGGCCGCTCATACGGTTTTCGTGATAGTCGGAGTTCTGCCATGCGCGCGGCATGATGATCGCCGGAAGCGATTGCAATGCCGGTGTGAGTGTGAGACGGCCGCGATAGGCCGCGGTCGTAGAAAATTCCGTTTGCCCAACCGTCATCTTGCCCGCAAACTTGGCGTCGTCTCCCAAAAACAAAAGTGGAATTTTATTCTGCATGCGCGATTGCAAAGCGTAACCGGCTAGTGATTGCAGCAAGAAAACGCCGAGGCTGTCCAATTGATTGGCGACGAAAACGAAGCCGCCGCATGCGCCGATCTGTTGCGCCAAAGCTGCGCTGTTCTTCGTGTTCGTATCAAACCAAAGCAAGTGCTGCGGCACGTTGCGTTGGCTCAAATGCGTCGCCAGCGTTTGTGCCGCAATCGGCGTTGCGGGCGAAGAGACGATGCCGACGGTATCCGTGGGCGCGAGGGTCGCTAAAAATTTATTCACGCTGCTCGCGCTCGCCAACCAATCCGAGGATTGATCGCTGCCGTCGAGAATAAGCGCGTTATCGAATGCGATGAAAAGCTCTGGTGTATATCGCATCGCCGAAGGCGGCACAAACAAGAGCTGGCCTGTTTGCAAATCAAAGCGAAAGCCTTTGGTCATTTGCGAATATGCCACGTGCGAGAACGACAACGGCTTTGATGATTGCACCGTGACTTGCGTTTGCTCCGTCGCGCGCAGCAACGCGACCACGCCCGAACCGAACACTTCCCCGCTGCCGTCGCTCGAAATGCCAAGCGCGGTGCGATCATCGACTCCGATGCCGTTGACCCAACGATTGTTTGTGTTGCGATAAACCGCGAGCATGGCGAGCAAACGGCCGAGGCGACCGCGCTCGTGGAAATGCGTGTCAACGAGCGTATTCGGCACGAGGCGGAGGAAATCATCCGTGAGCGTGATGCCGGCGTTGAGCGGCGCGCGCAAAGCTTGGCGCGGATCAACCGAGGTCGTGCGCGCATCGAACACCACTTCGCTCAACGCCATCGCGCCCGCGCTCGTGCCGCCGATGACCGCGCCGCGTTGAAATGCTTGCCGCAAGGCTTGCTCGGTGAGTGTGCCCTTCCACAACGAAACGTATTGCCATTGATCGCCGCCGCGCAAAAAGAAACCGTCCGCGGCGAGCAGCGCGCGATACGTGACAGAGTCATTCGCAACTGCGCGTGAGTTGATGACCAAATTCGTGGCGGTGTTTGCGCCGAGGGATTTAAAATAATTGGGGAGAAAAGACGAAGGCGAAACGTAATCGAGAATGAGAATGTTGCGATTCGGCGCGTGCTCTACGAGCCAACGATAGGGCGCGTCCGACCAGTCGTTATAATTTTCCGAGCCGCCGCCGACAAGGAGCACGGAGCCTTGCGCAAAGGCGAGCGAGGCCAATAACAAGAGCGAGAAGATGAAATTCTTTTTCATGAGCGCAATGACGGAATCACATTATAGAGTCGCGTCAACTTTGTTAGTTGCACTCTCCGGTCCTCCGTGCAGCAAACGATAAAAGCCCTCGCAAAAGCTGCCCGCGACTACGGTCGCGCATATGTCCCACGGATCGATGGGCTTTCCCAATAATGGATGCGCTACTTCATACACCAACACGCCGATCGTCACCGTGCGTATTAGAAAGTAGTCTTGGGCAATGTTACGACCGAAGAGGGATACGAAGACGAACACGTTAGCCACGGTGCCGAGGGAATTTCCGAGCGTATCCGCGATATGAAAATCGTTTATCGCGCGCGCGTAGATGAATGGGCGATAGTATGCTCTTGCAAGCTCATAAAGCAGTATCGCGCTTATGCCAATCGCCATATTCACGATTCGCCTTTTAGATCGCAGCCAGCTCGTGACTTCAGTTTTCAATCTTGCAATGAGCAAAGGAGTTTCCTCGAGGCGTGGCTATTGTTCTATCTTCCAATCTGCCTCAGAGTTTCACTTCGAAAAGCGAAGATACGTTTGGTACCAAGTTGGGCGGCTAGGGTTTGAGCAAACAGATGAAGCCGGCTTGTTCAAAATGATGATCCGTGGTCATGGCTTCGGTCATAGAGCGCTCTTGCATAACCACAAAGCTCGCACAATCCACCAAGCTCCAATCTTTATCCCGCCTTTTTGAAAACAACTGCCAAGCTTTTTCATCAAGACGGGGATCAATATGAATGACTTCGACAAAGGGCGAGGCTTTAAGGCCCGAGATGAAAGCGATGATATCTTTTCGAGGAATGTGAAGAGGGCTGGTTAATAACGCTACGACTTCCGCGAGCACGTAGTTTGTAGTGGTCAGTTTGCGTTTCTGCTCCTTGGCTTCACGATACAAAGCCGCCGCGCGTTGATGTAACGGCTCCGTCGTATCAACAAAATTTCCCCAACCCGAAGTGTCGACGAACATGGGAGTCATTTCACTTTGACGTAGGGTTACCTTGCAATTGTCGAGCAAGCTCTTCGCCTAGAAGTTGATCGTGTTGACTCGACCAGTTCGGAAAATTGCTTTGCCACGCGCCGATGAATTTTTCCAGCGGGTCGTTCTCAACCTCCATTTGTTGGACGGTGTTTTTCAACCAGAGCACCGCCAACTCCTCCGGCGTTTGCTCGTCGCGCTCGGCGGATTTAAGCAAAGGCAAATAAATTTCGTGGGGCACGCTCAGAACCAAAGTGTGGCTCATGTATGATTCTCGCTTCCGTTTTGTGAAGACAATATTCTGAGGGCAAAAGCCGAATTGCGCTTCGCTGTTTTCGTTTTAAAGTAAAGCAAGAGAGTTTGAAAATCAAACTGATTCTTGTTCACAAACTCTGCCTCAAAAGCTCAATCCCACCGCAAAGCGATGCACGTCGGCCAAAAGATCGTGGCGCGAATAGGCATAGTCAATCGCGAGGTTGCCGTTGGTCACGGGCCACGCGAGGCCGAAGCCGAGGCTCACGTCTTCATCATCATAATTGTAGCGATAGCCGCCGCGCAAAAACGCGCGCTCGAACAACGCGACTTCGCTGCCGAAATTCACGCGCTCGCTGTTGTCATTCGGATGCGTCACGTCCGCGGTGAGCCGCCACGCGAAATTGCCGGAGCGCATCACGTCGAGCGCAAGCCCAACTTGAAAGTGCAGCGGCAAAGGATACGCTTCGGTTTCAAGCTTGCTCGGCGCGAGACGATTGTCCGGCAAGCCGGTGTCGGTGTCGAAACGATACGAAAGATCGCGGCCGTCGAAACGAATATCGCCGCCGAAGTTGGTGAGGCTCATGCCGATCACGGCGTTGTTGAACCACAAGCGATATTGCGTGCCCACGTCGAACGCCACGCCAGAAGCGGACTCGTTCCAAATTTTTTGTTGAATGTATTTCGCGGTGAGGCCGACGTTGAAACGATCATTGAGCGGCCGCGCGAAGCTGAGGCTCATCATCAAATCTTGCGCATCGAAAAATTCGCCAGTGCCTTCGGGCGCATATTCCGTGGTCACTTCCATGCGATCCATCGAGAGCACGGTGACGGCTGCGCCAAAGCTGCCGAGATCTTTCACGCGCAGCGCATAGGCCGCGGAGTTGAGTTGAATCGAAGCGCGCCACGGCGTGTGCGCGAAGTAAACGGATTGATGCGGCAGGCTCGCAATGCCCGCGGGATTCCAAAACAGCGATGCAGCGTCTTGCGCGAGCGCTACGTATGCGCCGCCGAGCGCGGCAGATTTCGCGCCCACGCCGATTTGCAAAAACTGCGCGCCGGAGGTGCCGAGGTTGGCATTCTGCGCCGAGGCGAGCGTCGCGGCGCAAAGCACGATGATGAATAGAATTTTTTTGATCATGGTGGACCTCATATATTTTTGTCATTCAGAAGGAATCTTTTTAAGCGCTGGAGCGAGAGCCCAGAACTAAAAAGGATTCCTGCGGAATGACAGTTGATGGGCGTTACGTTCGATCTTCTCGTGCGGAAGTTTGTGCCGAGCACGAGGAAAGTTTCTTCCAGAATGGCATTGCTAGGTTATGCACTTCTCTTTTACCAAATTGGCTCTTTGGCTACTTATCTCTGTTGGCTCCTTGCCTTTCACTTGATCACTGCGAAGCGATCCAGCTTCTCCGCGTTGTCCGTGCGCACGAGATAGAGATAAACGCCGGAGGCAATCTCACGGCCGGATTCGGAGCGCATATCCCAACTCTCCACGCCGGTGCCGTTGTCGTGGCGCAGCGTCTTCACCAAATCGCCGTCAATGGTGAAGATGTTGATCTCGCACGTGGGCGGCAGGTTGGTGAATTTCAACACGCGCAACGGCTCGCGGCGCAATGCGCCGAACTCTTCTTCAAAACGCGAAGCGACGATATAAGGATTCGGCACGACGCGAATGCGATGCAGTTCGCTTTTAATTGCTTCCGCGCTCACGCTGGCAGTGCTCGTGGAAAATTCGAAACGATCTTTGTAAGTGACGGGCTGCGGGTTTTGCGGCGGCGGCATGAGGGCGAAAATCAAACCCTCGCTCGTGGCATATGGCTTTCCCGCTTCGAAAGCGCGCAACGCCATGACCTGCTCCGCTCCGGCAAACGCACGCACGCCGCGGCCGATCCAAACTTCGTCGCCTTTTTCCGGCAGAAAATCGAGCGGCACACCCGCGGCGTCGCTCAGCGTGACGGACAGGCCCGCGAATTTTATCTCTTCACCGGAAGCATACTTTTGCTTGCGCAACACCGTGTCGTTCGCGGCGACTTCAATGACATTGAACGTGGCCGAGGTATCGAAGCGCATCACATAGCTCGCGCTCGTCGCGGCGTTCGCATCAACAAGCGCGAGGCTGAGGTTTGAAGCAAGATTTCCGCGTTGAATCGCAGCATAGGGCGCAAACTCGAGGCGATAAACTTTTCCTGCCACGCTCGCTTGATCCGTGGCATTGAGCACGACTTGATAATTCGAATTGCCCGTGCCGGTTTGCCGGACGCTGCTCGCGCGCGGCGCAGTGCGGCCGATTGCATCTTGCCGCGGCGTGACCGACGCGATGTTGGTCACTTCCAAATTCGAGCCGCGCGGCGATTCCAAGCTTTCGATATTCGCATCGCCGCGATCATACGCCGTGAGCGAATACCAATACTCGAAGCCGTTCACGACGTTCGTGTCCACAAAGCTGTATTGCAAGCCCGTGTCTTTGCCCGCGCCGTTTGCGCGATCAAACGTGACGACCGGCACGGGATCCGGGCCCGCAGTGGGCACGGCATTGCGATCAATTTGATCCCACGTCGCGCCTTTGTCGAGACTCTTATAAAGACGATAGCCTTCGAAATCAAACTCGTTGGAGAACTTGTCGCGATTGCGCTCGGAACGATCGTCCCAATAAAGCGTGACGCGACGATTGCCCGCGACCGCGGCGAGCTTGGGCAAATCCGGCGGGCGCGCGACTTCGAAGTTGAGATCGACGATGTTCTTTGCGCTGCGCGTGTTCGCAAAAAGCTGCTCGCGATTCGGGCCGGCCACGAGTGCGGTGATGAACGTGAGCGTATCGCCGACTTCGAGCGAGTACGGGCCGGAGCCGGCAATCGCATCCGTGTCATTGCCGCCCGCATCTTGCGTGGCGAGATCATCGAAGCGAATGTTTGGAGCGTTCGCGCCGGGGTGGAAAAACTTCGAACCATCAACCGAACTAAACAAACTCTGCGTGCTCGCCATGATGCCGTATTGCACGGAATCCACGTCGACCAAATCATCATAATAGAACCAATGCAGATCGGTGACGCCGAGCTCTTTGCCGTTCACTTTGGGCGTGCGCAAAAACGCAATGCCCATCTCGCCGGGAATGTTGCCGGGCCACTCGCTGGTGAAATTGTCCGCGTCGTAATCATACATGAGCTGCAGCTCTTTGTCGAAACCGATCTTCTCATCGGCCCATTCCGGATCGCCGCCGGAAACATTGCCCGCGTCGATGTCGAGATACATCGCGAAGAAAAGATTATCGAGCCGTTTCGCGCCTTTGTTGACGATATCGAATTTGAAGAAGATCATGTCCGCCGCGAACTTCACACCGTACGCATAACCGGTTTGATGCATCTCAATGCCGAGTATGCTGCGTGTGTTGTTCGAATCGCTGTACGCGCAATAGCTGTCTTGATCGGAGTGAAAGATCGGATTGCCGCTCGCGTCTTGCACGGGCCAGCCGCTCGCGTGCCAAGTTTCCGGTTTATCACTGAACGCAATTTGCGCGAGCGCGGAATTGTGATAGCCGCCGAGTGCTTCCCATTCTTCGTTCGTGGTGAAGCGGCCTTGCACGACATTATTCGGCACGCCGACCCACGGATTGATGCGATAGATATAATGCCGGCCGCTGCCAATGGGGTATTCGCCGGAGGGGCCTTGACTCAATCTTCGCGGATACATCTTGCCGCGGTTTTCGAAGAAGAGGCCGATGTTGCTCTTGTTGTGCGTGCCGCCCGCGCGATCTTTGATGCCCGCGAGGCTCGCGGGCGATTTGAAGAAGTCGTCGAGCGTTCCGCGCTCACGATCTTGCGCGAACGCGAGCAGAGGAAAGGCGGCGCAGAGGAGGATTAAGATTTTTTTCATAGGCATTCGAGAGTAATGTGTTGAGCACGAGTTTTATATTTTGTCATTCAGAAGGAATCCTTTTGAGCGTTGGAAAGAGTCCTCTGCCGAGGTTTGTTCCCAGTGCTTAAAAGGATTCCTGCTGAATGACAGATTAGAGTCGAATTAGATCCTCACCCGCAATCCGAGCCGCACCCGCCGCGGCGGGCCGTAGTTCGAAGGATCGCGAATGTATTCTTCCGAATTGTTGCCGGTGAGCGTCGCATCGGGCAAGCCCGTGTCGGGATAAACAAACAGCACGTTCTTGAAGTCCGTGAGATTGAGCGCTTCGAGATACGTGGTGAATTGCACCGCGCCGAGCTTCCATTCTTTGCCGATCTCCGCGTCGAGCGCAAACGTCCACGGCATGCGCTCGGAGTTGCGAATCACAAAGCCCACATCGCGGCCGCCGGGCGTGTAAGGATAGCCGCTGCTGCTGCGCGCCACAAAATTCCAATACGTGTTCGCGAGCGGCTGCGCCCCGAACAAACGCGGGCCTTCGTTGTCATTGAACGACAAGCTCATGTTGGCGTTGAGCGAATGCGTTTTGTCAAAATCGAGGAAGTACATCAGCGTCGATTCTTCCGTGCCGGGATATTGTTCCGCTTCGGAGGAGGCGCTGCCTTTGGCTGTGGAATACGTGTAGGTCAATCCGCCGGCAACATTTTTCGCGCGCCGTAACGTGAGATCGATTTCAAAGCCTTTGATGTTCGCGTAATCTTCATTCACATACAATGTGTAGCCGACGAAGCGGCCATCGACAAACGGGAAGAAGTAATGCGTGCCGATGAGGTCCGTCACGTCTTTATAATACGCGGTGAAACTTGCGGCCATGTTCGTCGCGAGCTGATGCGCAAGCCCGACCTCATAAGCCACCGTGCGCTGCGCTTCGAGATCGGGCTGGCCGAAGATCGGCTCGCGCACGTTGAGATCGTATTGGCTGTTCTCATATAAAAATTGATAGCCGGGGTTTTGAAAAAAGTGGCCGTAAGAAAAATGCAGATTGGTGCGCTCGGTGATGGGATGCGCTATGCCCAAACGCGGACTGACTTGCCACTTCGCCTCCGAAGCGACCGTGGCCGTGGGCCGGAGCGGATCGTTGCGGAACGGCGCGCGTTGATCCGCATAATCGAAACGCAAGCCCGCGTTTACGACCAGCGAAGCAAACTCCATCTTGTCTTGCACGTATGCCGCGGCTTCAATCGGCTCGCGTTTATAATCGTTGAGATATGGAAAATTGCGTTTGGGATCGAAGATGTTGTACAAATCCAAATCGTGGCGCTTGAACTCCGCGCCGGTTTTCAACTCGTGATGATTGTCATATTGCCAAATGAGATCGGCTTTCGCGTTGATCGTCTTCGTGCGACTGTCCACGTATTCCACGGGATGCGCTTTGGCATAAAACTCAAAGCCGTTGCCGAGGCTGGAAAGATACGCGCGCTCCGCGGTGGGCAAATAATTCGAGGGCGCGAGGAAGTTTTCATCCTCATCCATAATGCCGAGGCGATAACGTTGATCGAAATACGAAAGCTTGAGATCATAGAACGCCGACTTGGACAGCACGTGCTTGAGCGCGAGCGTGGTTTGACTGCTTCGCGTGCGCGATTGATAGTATTGCTCGGGAATGAATTGCCACGAGTGGCTATAGTTCTGCCGCTCGCCGTCGGTGAAGCGATAACTCACCGAAGCTTTGAGCGCGGGAGAAATTTTGTACGTCAACTTGCCGAGCGTGGACAAGTCGTGATTATAACCAAAAGGCAGCCAACTGCCGCGGCGATCACGTTCGCCGGTGAGCAGATATGTGAGATTGCGCACGAGCGGCCCGCTTACCGTGGCAATCGCGCGATTCTCGTCGTATCCTTTATAAGGATTCGCAAATTCGCTGGTGCGGCCGTCGAGCTTTGCGGCAAATTTTTCCGAGCCTTCGCGCGTGACGATGTTGACCACGCCGGAAAGCGCATCGCCATATTCCGCGCTGAACGTGCCCGTGAGAAATTCGAGCTGCTCAATCGCATCGTTATGCAGCCGCGTGCCCAAGCCGCCGAAGAGTGGGTCTTCGACGTACACGCCATCGACGAGGTACGCGACTTCATTGCTGCGGCCGCCGCGAATGTTCAGCGTATTGCCCTCGCCCACCACTCCGGCGCGCAGTTGCAACACCTCGATGAAATCGCGCACGGGCAGCGCTTGAATTTCTTCGCGCCCGACAATCGCCACCGTGCTCGTCGCGTCTTTACTCACGAGCGGACGCTCCGCAACGACCGTGACTTCTTCGCCGGTGATCGTGGCTTCCGCCAACTCAATATTCAAACTCGTGGTTTGATTGATGGCGACTTTAACATTCGAAATCGCGACCGGCCCGTAGCCGATGAAGCTCACGCGCACTTTGAACGTGCCGGGCGGAACGTTGAGAATGACGAATTCGCCATTGCGATCCGCGGCCGCGCCCAGCGTGGTGCCTTCGAGTTGCACGCTTGCGCCGGGCAAAGCCTCTTTCGTGGCTTTATCAAACACACGGCCCGAAATTTTGCCGGTCGTGCCCGCATGCGCGAAGGCCGAGCACAAAATGATAGCGGCGAGAAAGAAGGTGGAAAGATTTTTCATAAAGAAGACTCCCATCAAATGCGTTTTGATTTTTGAACGCAATAATCGCCCTCTATATCGTGTCATTCAGAAGGAATCTTTTTGAGCGCTGGCATTGCTCTCCAGAACTAAAAAAGATTCCTGCTGAATGACAGGGCTTGAGGGCGCGTTTCATTTACCACATCTGCTTGGGCATCTCGCTCGTTTTGTAGACATGCGCCATGTTCATATGCCGCGCGCCATTGGCGTCCGCCACGGAAAATTTTGCCCAATCGCCATACTCCGCCGGCGGTTGATACATCGAAGCTGCGCCGAAGCGGCCGTCTTTGGTGAGCGCGTAAAATTGCAAATCAAAACGCGGCCGGCCTTTTTCATCCAACAAACGATCTTCCGACATTTCCGCGGCGCGTTGCAATACGCGCAAACATGCTTCCTCCGGCGCAACGCCTTGCCGCAGCAATTCCACCGCGAGAAACGCGCCGCACACTTTGATATTCGATTCGCCGCGACCGGTGGAGCCGGCCGCGCCCACGCGATTGTCGCAATACTGCCCCGCGCCGATGATGGGGCTATCGCCCAAGCGCCCGTCCAATTTCCACGACAAGCCGCTCGTGGTTGTGACCGAGCCGAGATTGCCGTTCGCATCGAGCGCGCAAAGGTTGATCGTGCCGTGCGTCCATTTGATGCGCACGTCGTCATCGTGATCCAACCAATTATCCGTTTTGTGCAAGCGTGCTTTCCAGCGCAGCCAATCCTGCCGACTCTTTTCGGTGAGCAGTTCTTGCTCTTTGAAGCCCATGGCGAGCGCAAATTTTTTCGCACCTCTGCCGACGAGCAGCACGTGATTGGTGTAATCCATCACGGCTTTGGCCACGAGCGAGGGCGTGGCAATGCCTTCGAGACCGCCGACCGCGCCGGCGCGCCGCGTTGCGCCGTGCATGCAAGAAGCATCGAGCTGCACCACGCCTTCTTCATTCGGCAAACCGCCGAGGCCCACGGATTGATCGCTCGGATCCAACTCCACGAGATTGACGCCCGCAATCGCGGCGTCGAGCGGGTCTTCATTTTTCTCCGTCATCAATTGATACGCCAGCGCCACGGACTTGAGCCCGTTGCCCGAAGAGACTGCGACCGGCCCGCGCGCGGGTTGCATTGCTGATTGTGGGGAGCTTGTTTCCGCTGAAGCCAATTGCGGCAAGGCCGCGTTCGCAGCCGTAGCCGCAGAGAGCGCAAGAAATTCGCGTCGAGTGAGGGACATGGAAGTTTGAGAGTGAAGGTTCGTTGCCTTTGGGGTGAATGAATCAAAAGCATTTAGAATTTTAAATTGAAAATTTGCAATTGAAAATTTTCACTGCTTTTGATTTTGGGAACACACCTATTACTTCTTGTTCCCAAACTCTGTTTGGTAACACACTTGTTTAAGAAACTCCGTTTCTTGTTCATGTGAAATAAAAACGAAACGGCGTTTCGCGCGCAATCT
>CAYNDW010000027.1:0-4341 GCA_964395375.1 uncultured Cytophagia bacterium | reverse complement strand
ACTCCGTTTCTTGTTCATGTGAAATAAAAACGAAACGGCGTTTCGCGCGCAATCTTGTTCCCAAACTCTGTTTGGGAACACACTTGTTTAAGAAACTCCGTTTCTTGTTCATGTGAGAAACGGAGTTTCGCGTGCAATCTCGTTCCCAAACGGAGTTTGGGAACGAGAACGAGAAGAAACGCGATCAGCAGGCCGCGTTTATTGCATGAGCAGCATTTTGCGCGTGGCCGTGAACGTGTTCGTGCGCAGCGTGTAGAAATAGATGCCGCTGGTCAAGCCCGAAGCGTCGAACGTGAAAGCGTGCGCGCCGGGCGTCATGGTGCGATTGACGAGCGTTTGCACTTCGCGGCCCATCGTATCATAAATTTTCAAGCTCACGTGACTGCGTTGCGCCAAGTCGAATTTGATTTCCGTGGAAGGATTAAACGGATTGGGATAGTTTTGACGCAGCGCGAAGCTCGCGGGCACTTCGCTCGTCTGCTCGGCAACCGCGGTGAAAACGGATTTATATTTCGCCAACGCCGCGGCGCTCGCGTCTTGCAAAGTTTGCAAACTGGTGCCATAGACCACAGCATAATACAACTTGACAGTGTCTTTAGGCGCGATCGTATATAAGCCGGCGTTGTGATGATACATACTGCCGTTCACGCCGGCCACGAGCGCGGGGCTGAAGCCGGCATCCGCGGTCATGCTGTAGCGCGTGGAATCGACCGCGGCGTCGGCGTTGGGATCGCTGGAGTATTTATCCCAATCGCGAATCTTCACGGAGTATGCGTCTTTGTTCAACAAGCGCGCGCCCCAATACGGCGGTTGGCCGGTGCGAAAATAATAGCTCGTCTGTTGGGCCGCATCATAAGCCACGGTTTCGCCGCCATAGGTGAGCGTAGGCCGAGGTATAATTGCCGCGCCGAGATAAAGATTTTGGCTCGTCGTGCTCGTGTTGATCAACTCGTAGCGCATGAAAACATAGCTGGTATTGTTCCAAGCCATCACGGTGTGACGTACGCGCACTTGCGGCGGCTCGCCGGTGAAGTCGTTGTTGGTCACGCACAGAATCGCTTGATCCACGCCGGGAATCGTGATCGCTTGCGCAAGCACTTCGGTGGTATCGCCGTCTTCGGTATAATCGAAAACGTCATCCTTGGTTGCAGCGGCGATGAAACTCATGCGATCCACTTGCCGTTGCGCCGAGGAATAAGGCGTGAGACTCACGCGCAGCCGCCCATAGCTATTCAAATTGAAACCTAACACGCCGTTGGTCGCGCTGACATTGGGTTGCGCATGAACTGCGGCGGGCAGCAGGCTAAACAGGGCGAGCCACAATGCCGATCGTAACGTTGCTTTCATAATTACTCCTTTTAAAATGGTGAGATGTGAAAGATTTGGTTTTCGATGAAGAACCGGCAGCGATTAAATCGAAGCATTGAAAATTTGCAATTTAAAATTTGAAATGCTTTTTGCCTTTTTTGAAATGCCTTTTGCCTTTAATGCGGCCCCCAGCCTAAGAGCACGGGGATCGCAATGAGAATGAACGCTAAAATAAAGTACATTGCTTCGAGCGGCAGCATCCAACGCAGCCATTTTTCAAACGGAATCCTCGCGATGCCGAGCACGCCCATGGTCGCGCCGGACGTGGGAATGATCATGTTGTCAAAGCCCGCGCCGAGTTGATACACGAGCACCGCGGTCTGGCGCGAGAACCCGAGCAAGTCACTCAGCGGCGCCATGATCGGCATGGTCAACGCCGCTTGCGCGCTGGTTGAAGAAACAAAGAAGTGAATGCACGATTGCACGAGGAACATGAAATACGCGGAAGCGAGCGGATGCGCTTGCTGCGCCCACGTCGCAAGGCTCGCCAGAATCGTGTCGATGATTTTGCCGTCCGTGGCAATGAGCAGAATGCCGCGCGAGAACGCGACCATCAGCCCGGCGGTCATCATATCTTTCGCGCCGCTCACAAACGCCTCGGCGATGTGGCTCACGCGCATACGCGCAGTAACACCGGCAATAAGGCCCATGCACAAAAAGAGCGCGTTGATCTCCGTGATGTACCATTCATATTTAATCGCGCCAAAGATCAGCGCCACGAAACTGAGCAGCACGCATGCGATCACGAATTGCCGCGGCCGTGAAAAATCCGCGGCGACTTCGTGCTGCTGCGCTGCTTTTGCTCTGGTTTGATCAAGCTCGTAAACCAAACTGCTTTGCGGATTGCGCCGCACTTTTTGCGCATAGCGCATGAGAAAAAAAATCGTGAGCGCAGTCACCACGGCCCAAACGATCAAGCGATAT
This sequence comes from uncultured Cytophagia bacterium, assembly GCA_964395375.1. GTDB lineage: Bacteria > Zhuqueibacterota > Zhuqueibacteria > Zhuqueibacterales > Zhuqueibacteraceae > JABWAN01. The sequence continues at coordinate 2,049 of CAYNDW010000027.1, read as the reverse complement.
TCCAATCCGGAGAACGGCGGCAACTCGGCAATGCCTTGGGCGATGCCGACATTAAAAGGATTGATGAACGCCGCGGCCACGCCCGCGCCCGAGCCGACGAGCGGAATCGCTACGCCGATGAGTGAGTCATAACCCAGCGCGCGCGCGAACGGAATGAAGATCAACACAAACGCGACGACCTCCTCGCTCATCCCAAACGTTGCGCCGCAGAGCGAGAAGATCGTGGTAAAAAGCGGAATCGTGAGCGTGCGCAACGCGGGCGTGGTTTCGACCTTGCGCATGAAGGCCTTGATCGAAGCATCCACCGCGCCGGTGGCGTTGACGACGCCGAACGCGCCGCCGACAATGAAGATGCAGGCCACCACGCTCGCCGCGTTCACGAAGCCGCGCGAGGGCGCGCTCAAAATCGCGGCAATGCCTTGCGGCTCCGGCGCGACGCGATGATACGTGTTGGGCACGACCATCGTGCGGCCGTCTTTTTCCACGCGCTCAAACTCGCCCGCGGGCACAAGCCACGTGAGCAAACCCATGAACGCGATAATGCCAAACACGAGCACGAGCGAATGCGGCAGTTTGATTTGAGCGAGGGCGTTCATCGTCACTCGATCTTCATAAATCGGACGAGCCAGAATCCAAAGGCTTTTCGTAAGCGGATTCTCCGAATCTAGCGGATAAAGCAAAAGCCGTATCCGCTAGATTCGTTCAATCCGCTTACAGAAAAGTGTTTGCTTAATGGTTTTGTTTATGGCTGAAGCCGTTTTACTTTGCGGCGGCGCAGATCGTAAATCGCGCCGCGACGCAGAACATGCAGCCGCACATCGTTGGCTTGCAGATTATATTCACCGGAGCTTCGTGCTACTTGCGCGCGCGTGGCATCGAACACCAGCACCGCGCTTACGCCGAGCACTTCGAACGTCTCATCGGGCTTCACCCAAATCGCAGTGCCTTCGTCAATGCCAATACCGATGAGTTGCGGATGCTCGAACACGACGCTGAGCAAACGGTTCATGCGGCGGCGGCGCACGAAATGCTGATCGATGATGGCGTTTTTCATAAAGCCCAAACCCGGCGTGGTGATGACGTTCTCTGCTTCAATCGTGTTGAAAGACGAGTCGCCGACCGGCCTACGCAGATCGCCGGTGATCATCACCTCGCTCATAATCGCCGCGCCCGCGCTCGTGCCGCCCATGACTGCGCCGTTTTGATAAAGCTCATGCAAACGCGCTTCAACCTTTGAGCCTTGGAGCGCGGCGGTGACGCGGCTTTGATCGCCGCCGGAAAAATACACGCCGGTCACGCCTTGCAATAGTTGCAACACAGAATCCGCGTCCGCTTGCGCGCGCGTGAGGTGCAACGAGCGCACCTCCGTCACGCCGAGTTGTTTGATCTCCGCCACCAACTCCGGCCCGACTTCTTGCGGATACCCCGTGGCCATAGTGAATACGATCATCTTCGCGCGTTCGCCGCCGGCGAGTTGCACGATGGTTTTCATCAACGCGTCGCCGCGTTCGCCGCCGCCGATGATGACGAGATGACCTTTGGGCTGGGCGAAGGCGCAGAGGGCGAAGAGCAGAGGGCCGAGAGCGAAAAGCAAGCGTCGTCGCATGAGATCAATCCGGTTGGAGGAGTGCAAAAGCAATTTCAGCGGACTTGACGAGGTCTTCGATGAGCACAAACTCTTCGAACGTGTGCGGCTTCTGCGCGCCGATGCCGATATTCACGGTCGGAATGCCTTTCGCATTCCACGCATTGGCGTCGCTGCCGCCCATGTAGCGAATCGGCTCGGGTTTCAAATTCACCGCGCGCAAGGCTCTTTCTAAAGTTAGAACTGCGGGCGAATCTGGCGCGAGCACATACGGCGCGAAATCGCTTTGACTCGTAAATTCGAAACGGCCATGCGGCGCAACGGATTCCGCAATGGTTTGTTGGATCGAATCAAGCTGTTGTTGCAAGCGTTGCGGATAGAACGAGCGCGCTTCGCCTTCGACCGTGACGAGATCGGGCACGACGTTCGTCGGGCCGCCGCCACTGATCTTACCGAAATTGACG
>CAYNDW010000026.1:0-20579 GCA_964395375.1 uncultured Cytophagia bacterium | reverse complement strand
ATTGCTTGGATTATATTTCATAATATCGTCGTAAAGGACACGCAAAATGTCAATGTCAAGTTCACTCCGAATGCCGTTGGCCGCTTCGAAGAGCGTTTGACGTTCGAGAGCAATGGCGGAACGAAAACGGTTGTCCTCATCGGCGAAGGAATCTCTCCCGATATCGACGGCGCGAAGGACGCGGTGTTTGATACCGTTGAAGTTCAAATCTGCGCGGGAAAAAACAACGCCGATACTTTGACCCATCTCTTGCGCAATGTCGGCAATCGCGAGTTGACGATCACGGCTCTGCGTACGCGCGCGCCCTTCGCAGTGATTGTGCCGACGCCCTTGCCCCAAACGATTCCTGCGAACGGAAGCTTGACGATAACGCTCTCTTTCACACCGCAAATCGCTCGCTCCTATGTCGATACCTTGTTTGTGGAAAGCAATGATCCCGACGAGAATCCGTTCAAAGTCGTGTTGCGCGGTGAAGGCGTGGCGCGGCCGGATATCGAAGTATCTCCGCTCGCGCTGAATTTCGGCGACGTGGAAAAAGATTCGACCAAATGTTTGCCGCTCACTATTGCCAATCACGGCGAATTGGATTTGATCATTGTTGAAATGTCCTTTTCCAATTCGGTCTTTGCCACGGAGACGAGAGAGTTCCGACTGAAGTGCAACAAAGATAGTGTGCTCTCGATTTGCTTCACTCCTAAGGACGTCATCGCTTACATCGGCACGCTGACGATCGTCAGCAATGACCCGGATGAAAAAACGGTTGTCGTGCTTTTGAACGGCAACGGTGCGCCGCCGCCGCCACCGGATATTGATGTTGTGCCTATGACGTTTGATTTCGTCACGAAGTGTACGATTGATTCAACCATTGTTGAAGTGCGCAATGTGGGTAAAGGTGAATTGAAAGTCACGAGCTTGTTCTTCACTAACCTTGCGTTTTCAGCGCGACCGCCCTTAAGCTTTAGCGTCACTTCGGGCGATACGCACAAAGTCACGGTGCTTTTTGATCCCACCTTCGCCAAAACCGACACCGGCAGCTTGTTGATCCATAGCAACGATCCGGACGAGAAGATTGTGCGTGTGAAGTTGCAAGGCAAAGGCGGCGCGCCGGATATTGCGGGGCTGAGTCGAGTCCCGTTCGGCGATGTCGAAATCCAAACGTGCTCCGGTGGGCACAATTCAGTTTCGAAACCCTATATAGTGGAGAACACCGGCACCTGCCCGTTGACAATTGATTCTTTGAGCGTGAGTCTGCCGTTCAAAGTGGCTCCTATTGAGAAGCCGTTTGTAGTTCTCGCTGGAGGATTCAGAACTGTCCATTTGATTTTCGAGCCTGAAACGATTGGCCCATTCACTAGAACTCTGCGCATGTATAGCGACGATCCCAACGAAAATCCCTTTCCGGTCACACTGACCGGTAGAGGCGTTTTTCTGCCGGATATTGACGTAAAGCCGGACACGCTCTTCTTCCCCACAGTGCTGGTAGGAGAGTCAAGCTCTCTCACCGACGCCATTACCAGCAAAGGCCAAGTGCCTTTGACGGTGAGCAACTTCCGTTTCTCCAATCCGGATTTCTCCACCTTGACGAAACCTGGTTTCACTCTGTTATGTACCGAAGACAGCGTGCTTACGATTACTTTTCGTCCGACAAGGGCTGGAGCATATGTTGACTCGTTGGTCATCTTCAGTAATGATCCGAATGAAGATTCGATCATGGTGCAGTTGCGTGGAAATGGTGATGTTCGCTATCCGATTGTTGATTTGTCGCCGCGGCCGCTGCAATTTCCAAACGTTTGCCTCGGCGGTGATGCGACGTTGTGTTTGACGGTTAAGAATCTGGGCACGCTCGCTTTGAACGTCACGGATTGGCATATCGTGCCCGTGGGCGGAGTTTTTAAATCCGAAGTGAATGAGTTCCAAGTCGGTGTCAGACAGCAAAACAGCACGAGCCTTTGCGTGACGTTTACGCCGTTGGACACGCTGGAATATCGCGGTTTCCTCGTGATCGAAAGCAACGCGCTGAGCAGCCCGGATACGGTATTGCTCATCGGCCGCGGCGTATCATCGCATATCACGAGCGCGAGATCACTGCTCTTCCCGGCGACCGGCGTGGGCAGCAGCAGCGTTTTGCCTGATACCGTGTTCAACAAAACGATGTGCGACTTGCGCCTCGATTCGCTGAAGATCTCCGGAACGGACGCGGTTGACTTTAACGTCGTCGGCATTACCATTCCGCCCGATACCACGATTCCGAGCAACGGCAGTTTGAAATTTGCCGTGAAGTTCGAGCCGAAAACGGTTGGGCAAAAGACGGCGCAGATAAAAATTTGGAGCAATGACAAACGCGCCAATCCCTACGTGGTGCAATTGCAAGGCAATGCGCCGAGCGGGAGCTTGTATGTCTCGAAAATCATACCGTTCGGCGAAGTTTGTATCAAAACGGTCGCAACTGCGGTTTGCAGCTTGAAGAATATTGGAAGTTCGCCTTTGGAAGTGACCGAGATTGGGTTTGATGGCAACGACGAAGAGAGCAGATTTGATTTTGTTCGTCCGTTGCCCTTGGTTAAATTGCTTCCCAATGAGATTAAAACCTTTGAAGTGACTTTTGGCCCGCTGGAAACGATTCCTCAGAAGAACGTGGTTCACGTAACTGCGCAATTGCGGGAAGGAGAACTCCAGAAAGAATCACGCGAGGTCAGTGGCACGGGTCTCAAAGATGAACCGACATTGAATGTCACGAGGGAGGTTATCAACTTTGGAGAAGTACCCTTCAACACCGTAAGGCAAGAACTGCTGACTCTTACCAATATCGGCTGCGACACTTTGAAGTTGGATTCTTTTAGTCCGGTTGTTGATGAAAGAGCTTTTATTGTGTCAGCGCCAACCCCGCCGGTTTTCTTGGCTAGAAATGCCAGTGTAACGATATTGGTTCAGTTCAAAGCATATAACTTCGGCCCATTCAATGATGCTTTCTCGGTTGTGAACAATGATCCGACTCAAGGGGTTAAGCGCATTGATCTGTTGGCCAAAGTGAATGACGGCGATATTTGCCTGCGACCTGGATTCGACAAGTTGGATTTTGGCCAAGTGCTCGTGAACAATGAGAAAGAAATTCGGCTGAATTTAACCAACTGTACTGAAGGCACACGCATTCGGGTTAAGGCATACCCCGAAAAACTGAAGGTATATTCGGCGTTGCCAAAGGAACTGCCGATTTTCATGGGCGCTTCACAGTATATCATTGTGGTATTCAAGCCTCTGGTCGTGGGTATCTTCGCGGATAGCCTCGTGCTGGAAAAAACGAGGTTTGATGATTCCACAAAGATCGAAATTCAAAAGGTCGCGCTAGTCGGCGAAGGCGTCGGCGATCCGGAGAAAGTCACGGTCGTATCCAATGTGGTCACGCCAAATGGCGATGAATTCAATCCCGAAGCGATCATCGAATATTCCGAAAAGAAGTATCCCGAAGCCATGCTTCATGTTTTCGATTTGCGGGGCTTGAAAGTCCGCATCTTCCGTGGGCCTACCGGGCCAAATCGATTCGCCTGGGATGGCAGAGACGAGAACGGCGGACTCGCTTTGCCGGGCGTTTACATTTGGATCATTGAAAACCGAGGTAAGCGCGTCTCCAGCGGACGCTTCGCTGTCATTCGTTAGTCGAGAGTCGTCTATAAGCAGTAGCGTCGGTTTCAAATTTCAGCCACGCTACTGCCTTGTGATCTTGTGAAAAGGCTTTGCCCTGCGGGTGATTTTCGGCTTGCGAAGGTTTCCATTCTTTCTCATATTTCGCCAAAGGATTGGTGATAAAGGTTATGACTAAAAGTGCTTTCTGCCGCTCATTTGCTGGTATTGTCGGTTTGATTGCGTTGGCGCAATTCACGGACTTCGTGCAGGCGCAGGACTTGATTTTTGTCAATGCCGCTGATCGTGGTGATGGCCGCTCGAGTCTCTTCAATCCCGCGGTCGCAGCGCAACAAGACCGGTTGTTCTCGTTGGGCACGCGCGCGCTGTACGTCGGCGCCGTTGCCGACGGTATGGATTTGACGCATAGCTATTTTAATCTCACCCTATCTCGCCGCACTCTGCTTGGCATCGGCGGTTTTGCTTACGGTTTGCAAGGGCAGGTTTTGTATATGCCCGAGTATGCCGCTCTGGCAATGAACGGCTTGTTCGCCAAACAATTCGGCGACCGAATCGCCTTCGGCTTGAATCTTGGCATTACCCACCGCGGCTTTGATCTCACCGCATTGAAGACGGCGTCGCCATTAGATCGCAACGACCCGTATTTCGAGAGCCTCTCCAAAGTCATTCCTGAGATCGGCGTTGGCGTGGTGATCGTTCCCAACCGCTTTGTTACGTTCGGGGCGAGCTTGAACCATTTGACGCATTCCAATTTGTCCGTAGCCGAAAGTGGCGAAGTGACCTTGCCGCGCGCTTTGAATGCCGGGATGGCCGTGGGCTACGGTAATTTCCGCGCACTGTTCAGCGTCGCTTATAATGAGCGCGATTTTTTGCCGCGTTTCGCCGTTGAGAGTTTTCGTGAACGGCTCGGCTATATGCGCGTTTCCCTCGGGCGGGAAATGGCAATGCTCGATACCAAACTCAATGTCATGGAAGGTATCGCGCTCAACTTCCGCTATAATTATCCGCTCAATGAATTGAGTTTGGCAACCAGCGGCTCGCCGGAGTTGGGGCTGGAATTTAATTTTGACAAAAACACTTCGCTTTATGCGATGGAATGGACCGAGGCAGAAGTGCCGCGACGTCCTTCCATCAGCCTCGCGCATGCCTTCCTTGTGGAATCCGTATTCGACACGCTGTTCATCACCAAAAAAATTATTCGGCGCACGATCGATACGAGTTTGGTGGATCAACTCAAAGATTTGCCGCAAGCGATTTTCTTTTCCGCGGATCATGACAGCATTATTCCACTCGCGCCGGATAAAATTTTTCTCACCGAAGAAGAGCTGCAAAATCGCCCCAAGATCGGCGCGCGGACTTTGTTGAAAAGAATTGAAGAGGAAGAGCGCACCACCGGCAAGTATTACGTGCCGCGCGACAGCGTTGGCATTTGGGATGAAATGAAACGCAATCATAAAACGGAATATATGATCGCCTTTCGCGCTTTGGCCGAGCGGATTAAAGTCGCGCCGAAGGTGCAGGGCAATTTCGTGACGCCGCGCGACGCCAAACGCGCGCACTTGCTCCTGCGCTTTTTGAATTTGTACACGCCCTTGAATGACGACATCAAAGTGACGGTTGCGGATTCTGTCACCGCGGAGCGTCTGCTCAAAGAACCGCAAACCCTCGGCTCGAAGAAAGTCGCACCGGTCGATTCCTTTTTAGCGCTGCGCGCTTATGATAAAACGCGAGCGCCCGGCCGCGGCTTGTTGGTCAATGCGCCGGCGGATACTTTCCGTTTTAGCTTAAACCTGGTTGAAACGAAACGGTGGGGGCCGGTAAGCGGCGAGTTTGTTGTAAAAAATGAAAAAGAAAAAATTGTGTTCCGGGATCAAACTATTGTCGGCGAAAGCGACGACCATAGCCAAATCAAGCGACGCATAGATTGGAATTGGAAAGCGGAAGACGGAAGTTTCCTCCCCACCGGCACGTATTACTATTACATCGAGTGGCTCTCCGCCGACGGCAAACGGTATCGTTCCCCCGAAAACAGAATCCGCGTTGAGCGCAAACTCATCACCAGCTCGATTACATTGAGCCGGACGATGCCCGCCCCCAACCCCGATGCGCGTATCAAAACGTTGATTCATATGCGTTGAGTTTTTTTCTCTCGCCTTTAGGCTGATTATCTCGCAAACTGCGTCTGGAAAATTTAAGGAGACGGTGATATGTCACGAGTCCGCAGCACGAACCTAGCCCGATGGTTCGTTATTGTGTTAATGCTCATGATTTGGATCGGGCCGGTGTTCGCGTTGCAAGATCCGGCGAATCCCTCGACTCAAACCACGGCGCCGGCGAAAACCGGAGGCTCGGCTTCCGACTTTGCCACGTGGACGAAGCAAGGCGGATGGGTCATGTATCCCATCTATCTTGACTTCATTCTTGGCCTTGGCCTTCTTGTGTATTTGATCGTCAAAGTTTTTTTTGATAAACGTCGAGCCAAGGCCACGAAGCAGTTCGTCGCAATGAAATTGACCGAGCCGGTGGAAGAAAACGGAGAACGCGCGCGGATCGATGAAATTTACGCCGAGTCTTCGAAAGACACCAAATCCACGCTCGGCAAATTGATAAGCAAGTTGTGCGAGCTCTGGCGACGCGACCCCGGTGCCGAAGCGCTGCAGGTGGAAATTAAAGGCGAGTTGGAGAGTCAGAAAGAAGGCTATGAACTTGGCCGCAATTTCGCGGTGCTGCTCTCGGACACGGCCGGTGCGTTGGGCTTGTTGGGAACGGTGTTGGGCATGTACGAAACCTTCATGCCCGGCCGTTTGGATGCCACGCAGGTTATCGTCGGTATGGGCGTGGCGCTCGTCACGACGATCGGCGGTTTGATTGTGAGTATTTTGCTGAACTTTGGAATTTCCTATGCTCAAGCCGTGTACCTCAATCACCTCGGTGAAGTTGGCGGTTTGGCGGATCAATTTCGTTATCTGTTTGGCAGAGGCCAAGCCGGGGCGGTTGCGATAGCCGCGGCCCCGCAGATTATTCATGTGCCCATGCCAACGGCAGGCGCCGCACCGAGCGTGGAAGTAAAGATGCCGTCGGGTCAGCAAGTGCCGAGCAATTTGCGCATCCTCGCGGGCAATCGTCAAATTGCAGAGGCCGGTTCCGCTTTGCCGAAAGCGCTGGAAGTGGCGTTGGAAGATGAACACGGACATCCGATTTCAAACTTCCCGGTGGTGTTTGAAGCCAATGGCTCCATGATCACGTTTGACAACGGCGAAGCCATGAAACAGACCGCGACGAATAATGTCGGCATTGCAAAAGTGCAGGCCCGCATGGGCAAGTTGATCGGCAATCATACAATCGTAGCGCGGATTAACGGCAAAGCGCGTTTGCAGCAAGAGTTTAATTTGGAGTGTCGCCCCGGCGCGCCGGATAAGATTACGGTCGTGTCCGGACATTTGTTGAGCGGCAAAGCCGGAACCTCCGCGCCGGAGCCGTTAAGCCTGCGTTTGGAAGACGCCGCGGGCAATCCGGTTTCCGGGCAATCCGTGGTCTTTGAAGTCACATATAACAGCGGCCGGCTCGAACGCGATAAAGCGCGCGTGGAAGTGAATACGGACGAGGAAGGATTGGCCTCCGCCAATTTTCGTTTCGGCGAGAATCCCGGCGTCAACATTGTGAAAGCCGTGGTCAAATCCAAAGCGACACGCAAACTCGAAACTTCTTTTGAATCTATGGCATTGGAGTAGACGATGGGCGCAGGCATGATTGTGCGCATGATCGATATTGTGATGATTCTTCTGTTCGGCTTTATTTGCACTGCGGAATTAAGTTCGCAGAGTAAGATTGAACTGCCGGTGACGGTGGAATTGCCGCCTTCCAATCCGGATGCGGAGATTGTGGTTTATGTGGCCGTTACGCGAGAAGGCAATTATTTGTGGGCCGACGAAAAACAAGGCACGGCCGATCCCGCTGTGCTCGAAGGTTTTTTAGCGGCCAAGAAAAGCGAACTGACGCGCTCACGATATAAAATGCGGGTTCGCATTCGCGCCAACCAAGATACGCCCGTGCGCTTCGTCATGCAGGCCGCAGCGATTTGTGATCGCATCGACGTGTTGAAAACGGTTGACGTGCGCATCGGATCGAAATATCAAAAGTGAGGTTTAGTCATGGGCAAAGGCGGTATCATTATTCGGTTGATCGATATTGCCCTCACGGTTTTGTTCGGCTTTATTTGTATCGCCGATATCGAGCAGAAAACGCAAATTAAGTTGCCGGCCAAGACCACCGCGGTGAGCACGCAACAGCCGCTCAAAACCATTTCGGTGATCATCTTTGAAGGGCCGATGTTTCATTTGATGGACGGCGGCACGCTGGTGTATAGCAACGAGGACATCAACACCGTCGAGCAGCAAATGATCAACATGCAAAAAAGCTTTGCGGCCAGAAAAGAGGACGTGGTTTTTCTCATCCAGCCCGATCCCAATTCACCGATCCAGCTCATGGTGAATGTCTTGGATATTTGTGAACGCAATCAACTCAGCAAAAGCATAAATTATGTCGAGCCTGGTGTATAGTCTTCGTGCGCACATTCGGCGCATGGAGCCTGAAAAACTTTGGACCTACATCATCACCTCCGTCATCTTGTTCGTGATCTATATTTACTTGATGACGTTGCGCTGGGAAGAGCCGCGTTTCGACGTGGCGAAAATCGCCGAAATCGATTTTAAAAAATTCGAACCGCCCAAGCCCAAGGCCGAGCGTAAAGTAGTGGAGAAGACGGATGAGGCGCCTAAAGAAGTGCTCGAGGTCGTTCCGGAAACCAAAAATTTCGAAGAGATCGACATGTCCAAGCTCACGGAGTTGACCAAGAGCATGCAGGCCGTGCAGCAGGATTTTTCGATATTGAACCGTATTGCGACCGCACCCAATGCTCTCCCCGAAGTGGCCGTGGGCACGCCCAATTTGCCTAACTTCGATATGCCGGTGGTCGCCTCCAGTTCGCCGGATGCGATACCGGTGGCCGGCGCGGCTAGCAATGTTTACAATCCATCTTTGAAGACCGCGAAAGTCGGGATGGGCGGCGTGGGCGGGCCAACTTATTCCACCGGAAAGCTGGGGCCCGCGGCCGATCGCACGAACACCGGAGGGTTGACGAATAAGATCACGGAAAAAGATATCGAGAAGGTGAAAGAGAGCATTGATTTCAATGCGCTCTTTCGCGAATTGATCGAGTGGATGAAGGCGAATCAACATCCCTTGCCGGAAGTATTAAAGGTGCACATGCGCTATCGCAACGGCGACTTGACCTCGAAGGCTCTGATTCCCGGAAAGCCGCCGTATGAGTTATTCTTGCTGGCCAACGAACAGTCGCAAGATATCGGGCTGCTTTTGGTTTCGAAGGATGACAGCTCCCGAGCCATTCTTTTGCGCGACACCGGCTTTCGCAAAAAAAGCTTTTCGCTGCATCGCGGCGACGCCGGATTGACCGAAGACGCCGCGCGTGCATTGATCTCTTTGAGCATGTCGGAAGAAAATCCCACGCGAAGCGAAACTTCGAAATTTTACTACATCTTTTTGTCGTGGTGGGAGCAGAATAAAGGCGCGAAGAAACCATGACGCAGAGCAAGATCGCCGCACTTGGCGCGGGTTCGATGATCATTCTTTCTCTCGTGGGATGTGCCGGCACGCAGAGTGTAGGTTCGAAATGGACCAAAGGCAAAGTGCCTCTCGGCGTATCGCGCGAAATTGCGGCGCGCGCCGACACCATTGCGGATTATTTATTCGTGCCGCGTGAAAGCGAAAAAGCTGCGCAGGCATTGAGCGCCACGGGTAGTCGCCATTACACGGCTACGGACTCGCTGTGGAAATTATTGGAAGAGACGCGACGCAAAGCCGCGCAGCAACCCAAGCCCGCAGCCACGGACACGACCGGCGCGGTCAATGCCGCCTTGCTCACGAACAACCCAGCGGCGCAAAAAAGCGCCAACGGCACGGTCGATATTGCCGACCGGCGCATGAGCATCGCGGCGAGTTATAATCTGCTCGAAGCCCGCAAGAATTTGGAAAAAGCCGTGCTGCTTGACCCTTTCAAGCCGCTGACGAAACACAATTTGGCGTTGACCTACAAACTCTTTGCGGAGAAATTCCCCCGCGATCTGTCGTTAGAGCGCGCCGCAGAAAAGTGGAGCGAATTGGCGAGCTTGGAGCCGGGAGAGTATCGGCATTATTACAACCTCGCGAGCGTGGCTTTTGCGCAGAAACAATGGCAGAAAGCCCTGCTCAATTTTCAACGAGCCGAGCGGTTAATGGATACTTCGGCGGTGGTGAGCGATACGCGCGTGCAGAACCCGGCATTGTCGGAACAGGCAAGCCTCGACTCTTCGGCGAAATTTTTTGCCGTTTATTCGCAGGGCCAGGCTCTCATTAAGCAAGCCATTGAGGAGCGGGTTAACAAAAGAACCGCGGAAGCCGATTCCGCGTTGCACCATTTAAAGCGCGCCAAGGCTTTTATCGCCGAGGCGAAATGGCATGCGCTGATCGACGCCGATCTCAAATACATCAACTGGGACGAGGGCAACATTTGGGGTTCGGCGTTGCGCGATTCCGCTTTTGCGCTGGCGACGCGCGGGCAGTTTAATCAAGCCGCGGAGATTTATGATCAACTGTTGAATAAAACTTTGAACACGCAGCATGCCAAAGACGATGTGAAATGGGATTATTCGACGATTGAATACACCAAACTCCGCCGCCGCGCAAGCGCAGTGCAACGCCTCGGCGAAGTGATTGCCACGGTTCCCAAAGATTCTTCGGGCGCGCCCAAGGATACAACCTATAAGAACATGTTTGAAAACTACGGCGCGATGTGCCACTTCCTGGGCGCGGATACCATGAAGATCAACCGCAAAGTGGGGTACGAATTTTTCGAACGCGCCGCCGGCATTGCGTGGAAAGAGCGCGGCAAAAGTTATTTGCAGATGGCCGATCTTTCGAAAGCCAATCTCCAGCTTTCCTTGCAGCACGCCGAGCAAGCCGTGAAATGGGAAAGTTCGTTTAATTCCGAAGAAAAAAAACTGATCTTCCGCTTGCTGGCGGAGGGCTATCGCCGCACTCCCAATTCCGCCGAGAAAGCCCGCTTCTATTTTGCCAAGTTTAGAGAATTACAATAAGAGGTTCATATGAAGAAGCAGAACGTTATTTCGTTTGCCCAAACTTTTCTTGCCTTCCTGCTCATTGCGCTGGCAAGCACGGGATGGGCGCAAGCTAACAAAGAGGTCACGGTGACCCGCCGCGCCGTGCCGGTTGCGGTCGTAAAAGACGAGCCGACCATCAAATTTTTTGTCGATCAATATTTCATCACCGAAGACAAAATCGACAGCATGTTGGTGATCGATATTACCGACAACGGTTTCGATGAAAAGGACGTGCTCGAAATCTATCCTTCCAAACGTATCGTCAGCCTCAGCGAGTCGGACACGGCTTTGGTGATGATGAGCACGTGGAAGCGCACGGGCTTTATCTCATTGACCGGGTCGCGTACAATAAAGGGGGGGCCTATCACCGTTGTGGATCGCGAATTTCCGGTTGCGCGCGAATTTTTTCGCGGCATGGTTCGCCTGGTGGAACAAACCTATAAATTCGAAGGCCGCAAGCTCAGTTTGTTTTTCGAATTTGACGATCCCAAAGGCATCGCCTCGTTGCAGATTTGGGGATTTCAAAACAGAGCCGAAATGCAGGAGAAGCCCAAATCCAACAATCAATTCGCGCATGACTTGCTCTTCTTTACCCGCACCGACACGGTTTACGTGGATAAGCCGGTGTATGACGTAATCTATATCGAACAGACCATTACCGAAACCCCAATGGACACCGTACACACGAAGGGCGGCGGCGAATGAAGGCGCGCAGCATAATTCTAGGAGTGATAAGTTTAGCGTGGTATGCCCTGGCTCCTTCGGCGTTGGCGCAAACCTCGACGCGCAGATTTGACGCCGTGCGCATTCCGCCGGGCATTACGCCGTTGACCGCGGCGCAAGCCGATTCCTTGGCGCAACAGTTGTTTGTCGCACGCGCGCAAGAAGTGCAGGCCGAGTCTTTGGTGGTGAGGGCCGAAGAATATCGCGTGCAGAGCGATTCGTTGTGGCGCGTGTTGGCTGAAGCCGACGCTTCACGCCGCACGATCTCGCCGGCAGATTCCATCGCCGCTTTGCGCGCAACGCTCGACGGTTATAATAAAATGCAAAAGGGGGTTCCGGTTATTGAGCAGTATCTCAAATCGCAAGACGAGAAGAAGCGGCTGCAAGCCGTGGCGCTTTTGCAGCAATCGGAGACGGCATTGCGCCGCGCCGTGGAATTGAATCCTTATTTCACGCAAGCGCGCGTATTGCTTGCCGGTTTGTATAAATTGCTCGCGCAACGTTTGCCCGATCGCAGCCGGGTGAATTACGATCAAGCCCTCACCACGTGGGAAACCATCGTGCGCCTCCAGCCCGGCGAGTTTCAAAATTATTTTGAGCTGGCGCTGAATTATTACGCCGTGAAAGCCTATACTCCGGCGCTCGTTAATTTTGAGCATGCCGAACAAAAATTGCTAGCCGGCGCCGTCGTGCAGGATAGCCGTATTGCGGATCCCTCTCAGCCGGTGGCCGCAGTGATTGACTCCGCGCGTTTGTTCCTTTCCGTTTTCTATCAATCGCAATGCGCCCTCAAACGCAACGATCCCAAACTGAACGACGAAGCGAAAGTCTACGCGAGCTTGTAGCGCGCTCGGGAATTTGCACACACACCGCAATATCGTTCGTTGGTGGTTTATTATAAGCGGTGGATGGATTGGGACCGCGGCAACATCATCGGTGCCGCCATGCGCGATAGCACCGCGGTGCTTTCGGGCCGCGGCGATTTTGTCCGCGCCGCCAAAGTTTACGAGGACATGATTCCTAAATTGCGCAGCGAAACCGCGCGCAATGAGTTTGGATGGAAACTCGCCCTCATCGAGTTTAGCAACCTCAAGCGCAAACCCGAAGCCGCGGAGCGCATGCTGCGCATCGTCAAAACCATTCCCACGGATTCGATCGGCGTGCCCACCCGCGCAGACACGCTCGGCCAAAGGTACTTCGATAATTTTGCGTCCATGTGCGTGAACCTCGGCAGTGAAAACATCGAAGTCAATCGCAAGCTCGCCTATACTTATTTTATGCAGAGCGCCTCGCTCAGTTGGGCCGGCCGCGGCAAAAGTTATCTTGCCATGGCCGCGCTCGCGGACGCCAATCCTAAGCAAGTTGTAGCCGACGGGGAAAAGGCGTATCAGCTCACGCCTCAACTCGACCCCGAGGAAGTGATCAACCTGCACAAGCTGCTCATTCGCAACTACCGCCGCCTTGGTATTTTCGACAAAGCCAAGTTCCACTTCGATGAAATGGTTCGTTTGCTCGGCGCAAACACTGCGGCCCAGCCGGGCTTATAAACCGAGCCAATCTCTCCCTGCTCTCGCCCAATTTCTAACCATGCGAAGGCTCACGCCTTCGCATGGTTTTTCCCGCCGTCTCGGTCTGTTTTGAAATCGCGTTTGTGTCGCACCGCATAATTCTTTATATTCGCGCCTCGAACGCAACGAGCTTGCTCTAAACTCAATACCGTTCACTTAGTAGTCCTACCCCCTTGTGGGGTACTGTAACGTGTGCAGAACCATCGGCCCACAAGGGGCCGGGACTACGGAAGATCGCTTAAATGAACGGTATTGGCTCTAAACTTTATTCTTA
Source organism: uncultured Cytophagia bacterium (assembly GCA_964395375.1). Classification (GTDB taxonomy): domain Bacteria; phylum Zhuqueibacterota; class Zhuqueibacteria; order Zhuqueibacterales; family Zhuqueibacteraceae; genus JABWAN01. The sequence goes on along the minus strand of CAYNDW010000026.1, from coordinate 7,200 downwards.
CTTTTATGCCAAGAAGCCTTCATGTGATCGCGTTTTTTTTGCTGGCGGTGGGCGGGGCTTATGGTCAAATTAGCCAAAGCGCGACGCCTGCGCTGGCGCGCCTCGCTTCGTATAAAAGGCTCGGTGACTTCAAGCCCGGTTATTATTCGCAAAGCGCACAGCCTGCGCACAATAGTAGCCGACTCGGCGCGATGCTTTCGCCCTATCGCAGCGTGGCAGTTGATCCCACCAGAATTTTGTTGGGCAGCGTGCTCTTTGTGCCGCAAGCATACGGTGTCACGTTGCCTTCCGGAGAAATTCATGACGGGCTTTTTTTCGCGCAGGAAGCGCGTCGCGCAAGCGGAGACTCATTAGCTTTGTATGTGGGCGAGGAAACGCAAAGCGACAACACGTTTACGCGGCATAAAAACTTTCACCGCAACCTTGGCCTTGAAATTTACCTTGCAAATGAACCCATAGCCGGAGCTTTCCGGCGGCGTTTTCGCGAGGAGTTTGAGCCGAAACCCCAACGCGGCCTAAATGAAATGCTCGCGAAAGATATTGAGGCGCTGTTGCGGGAGGTGAGCGCAAAAGAACCGAAGCTCGTCACGCGGCTTCAGCTTTATAGCGCGCGCGCGAAGGGCACGCCCTATTCACTCTTTTGTTTGGGCGAAGGTCCGACGGCAAAGTATGATCGTGATCCCTTGCTCGATTTTTCGCGCGCGGATTGCGTCACCTTCGTGGAGCAAATATTGGCGCTGGCGCTGGCAAAAAATTATGAGCAGATGTTCGCAACCCTGCAACGCATTCGCTATCAGAACGGCGAAATCAGTTTCACTACGCGCAATCACTACACGCATGCGGATTGGATTCCCAACAATAGTTGGCTCTTGGAAGACGTAACCGAGGAAATTGGCGGGCCGCTCTGCCAAGACATGACGAAAACCATCGACCGCCCCGGCTTCTTCCGCAAGCTCGGCGTGCCGGACCATGAATTGCAAAACGTATCCGCGCCGCAAACTCTGACGATCAAATTTATTCCCACGGCCAGCTTGCCCAAGATCAAGAACAAACTGCAAGGCGGGGAGATCGTCAGTATTATACAAAAAATGCCCGGCATCTTTTCCGCGCACATGGGTTTTATCTTTCGCGACGAATACGGTAATGTGCTGTTTCGCCATGCCTCTTCGCGCAAAGAAACGAATCAAGTCACCGACGAATTTTTCGACGACGTGATTGAGCAATTGCGCGGCAGCGAGTCGCGCGTGGGCATGGCGTTTATTCGAATCAAACCGAATCTCAATTAAAGGGAGAAGCTTATGGGCCTCGTTCATGCAGAAATTGAATTGATCAATGCCGAAGATGTCGGCGCCGCACGCCGTGGCTTTATCAAGTCGCAGGACGTTCGTCGTATGACCGTGAATGCGCTCGTCGATTCGGGCGCGTATATGATGGTCATCCCCGAGCATGTGCGGCTGCAATTGGGCGTGGAGATTATCGAACATAGCGAAGCAGAATATGCGAACGGTGAAATTGAGACTGTGCCGGTCGTCGGTCCGATCGTGATTAAGTTTGCCAATCGCCGCACGGTGGCGGATGCGATGGTGTTGGGCAATCAAGTCCTGCTCGGCAGCATTCCAATGGAAGCGATGGACGTGGTGATTCATCCGCGCACGCAAACCCTGATGGTCAATCCCGAAAATCCCACCATGCCCAAGATGATCGTCAAATGAAACGCATCACACCGACACTTCTGTTTGCGGTTTTATTCTGCGTCGACGCAGTGGATAATTCCCCCCTTGAGGGGGGCCAGGGGGGTGTCGCTCGTGAGATGAACACACACATCGCCCTTACGAACTCCCCCCGAACCCCCCTCAAGGGGGGAATGATTGCCGACGACGGCTATCCGCGCCAGCCACAGTTCGATGTCTTGCACTATGATCTCGCCCTCTCTCTTTCCGATACCAGCAATGTGCTTTGGGGACAGGCAAAACTTCATATCAAAGTTCGTTCGGCCGCTTCGGCAAAAAATCTCCGCCTTGATTTGAAGGCCATGACCATTACGCAAATTGCGGTGGGGCAAGAGAACGCGGCTTTCAAGCATGAGCAAGATGTGGTCGAAGTTGCGCTGCCCGCGACCCTCGCCGGCGGCGACACCATCAGCGTTACGCTCGCGTATCACGGCGAGCCGCAAGACGGTCTGATTATCGGCAATAATAAATTCGGCCGGCGTACTATGTTCGCCGATAATTGGCCCGACCGCGCACGTCACTGGTTTCCGAGTCTCGATCATCCTTCCGATAAATCTTCCGTCGCAATGCAGGTGACGTTGCCCGCGCATTATACGGTGATCGCGAATGGCAGGCTCACTCAAGTACGCGAGCCAATGCCGGGCTACAAAACTTGGGAATGGTCGGAGCCGGTTCCGATTCCCACTTATTGCATGGTGTTTGGCGCCGCGGATTTCGCGGTTATTCCGCTTGCGAACCAAACGTTGCCGATCAGTTATTATGTTTATCCCGAAGACGCGCCGCACGCAGCGCAGAATTTTGGCCGCGTCCCTGCAATGCTGCAATTTTTCACGGAGCGCTTCGGCGCTTTTCCGTTTGCCAAGTTAGCGTTGGTGCAATCTTCCACGCGTTACGGCGGCATGGAAAACGCGAGCGCGATTTTTTTCGCGGAAAAAAGCCTCGGCCCCGAGCGCAATATCGAAAGCACCACCGCGCACGAAATCGCGCATCAATGGTTCGGCGACTCCGCGACGGAAGCGGACTGGCATCATCTCTGGTTGAGCGAAGGCTTCGCTACGTATGGCGAAGCGCTGTTCTTCGAGCACGTTGACGGCGTTGCAGCTTTGCGCGAGAACATGCGCGTCAAACGCGCAAACTACTTTGACTTTGCGGCGCGCAAACCCGGCCCCATTTTGGATCGCACCATCACGGATTACATGGCGCTGCTCACTCCGAATAATTACGCCAAAGCCGGTTGGGTGCTGCACATGTTGCGCGACCAAGTCGGCGACGAGGCGTTTTGGCGCGGCGTGCGCAATTATTACACGCGTTATCAGAACCGCAATGCGCTCACGCAAGACTTTCGCGCGGCGATGGAAGAAGCGAGTGGCACTGCACTCGAATGGTTTTTTCAACAATGGTTTGAGCAGCCGGATTACCCGCGCGTGCGCGCGCACTGGCGTTGGCACGCCGCAGCGCAACAGATCGAACTGGTGTTGGCGCAAACGCAATCTGAATCGCTTTATCGTTTGCCGCTCGAGCTAGAATGGGGAGAAGGCGAGGCGAGGACCAAACGGCAAATTTTGATGAATGCGCGCGAGCAAAAATTTTTCTTGCCCGCCGCGCGCGAACCGGCCACGATTGTTTTTGACCCCGAAGTGAAACTATTATTGACGACCGAAGTTGTAAAAGGCGATAAGAGTGATTGAACGACGAGATTGTATTCGTTGCAACCTGAGCGCAGGATGTAAAAAAGATCACGGACGATAGGATCCGCATGCAAACATTGAGAAGCGCCATGCAGCTCACCGGCCATATCAATGAAGACGTCGTGATGGCGTTGTATCTCGGCAACATTGCCGGGGAAGAAAAGCAGCGCATTCGTGAACACGTGGCGGAATGCACGGGCTGCTCGCGGGAATTTGATCTCTATCGGGAGATGCTTTCCGGCGTGGAAACGCTGGTCAAAAATATGGGCGGGCCGCAGCATGCCGATCGTTTGCGCGCCTCGATTCAAGGGCAGTTGCGGCAGCGCCAAATTTATTATGATCTTTTTTATCACAGCCATGCCGGTCCGATGTGGATTGCGGCCACGACGCACGGCGTTTGCATGCTGCAATTCTCCGAGCACACGCCGTTCGAAATCGAAGAGTTGTTGCGCGAGGCTCAATCTGAAGCGTGGATTGTGCGCGATAAACACGCGCTCGTTCGCATCACGACGGAGTTGCGCGATTACTTCCAGCGGCGCCGTGAGCATTTTTCGTTTGCGATTGATTGGCGGTTCGTGCCTGCGGGTTTCAAGCTCGAGGTCTTGCAAATGGTGAGCAAAATTCCTTACGGCCAAGTTTATACCTATGGCGAAATTGCCGAACGCCTGGGCCAACCCAAAGCCGTGCGCGCCGTGGGGCAAGCGCTGGCCGCGAATCCGCTTCCGATCTTTGTGCCCTGTCATCGCGTGGTCGCCGCCGGCGGCAAGCTCGGCGGTTTTTCCGCCGGGCCAAATCTCAAGCGTCGCTTGCTCGAACTCGAAGGGGTGCGCTGGCCGAACTTTTCACGGCAAATGGATTTGTTCGCGCGCTGGTCCTAGTGGGTAGGAATGCAACAAACTGATTTTCGAAGCTGCAATTCATGACCATATTTTCAAACCATGGAGAAGTATTTATGTATGTGAAAAGAATTTTTCGGGTGGCCGCCGTTTTAGGAGTTTGCCTCTTTAGTATGAAGCACGCGCATGCGCAAGCCTCGTTTTATGAAAACATGCTCCAAGATCGCGGCGTGATCATGGGCGGTATGGGCATCGGCGTGATTGATGGCGATCCCCATTTCATCATGAATTTGAAACCGGAGCTGGCCTTCGGCAAATTCGGCATGGGGCTGGACATTAATCTGCGCTACAACACCGAAACCGGCGAGGTGCGCAATGAAGACTGGGATCAAGGCTATGACTATCTGCGCGCGATTCGCTATGTGCGCTACAGTTATAAACGCAACCCCGATCCCGTTTATACCCGTTTGGGCGCGTTGGATGCCGCGCGCCTCGGTCACGGCTTCATCATGAACTATTATAACAACGCGTTGATCTACGACGAACGCAAAGTCGGTCTCGAGTTCGATTATGATTTCGGCATTGGCGGTTTCGAAAGCATGACCAACAATCTCGGTCGCTCGGAAATCTTTGGCGGCCGCGTTTATTATCGTCCGCTGCAACTCGCGATCGATATGCCCATCTTGAATAACTTCGCGATCGGCGCCACGTACGTCACGGATATCGATCCCGACCGCTATCGCGGCACCGATGACAAAGTTTCGATCTTTGGTTTCGACGCCGAACTGCCCATCATTAAAACGAAATTGGCGTCGCTCGCGCTTTATGCCGATCTCGCGAAGATCGTTGATCACGGCAAGGGCCAGGCTGCAGGCGTTGATTTTCATCTCAGCGGCATTGCCGGCTTGTTTGAAATCGGCGCGCAATTGGAGCGGCGGTTTTTGGATGCGGAATTTATTCCCGCGTACTTCGGACCGTTCTATGAATTGGAGCGCGATGACGCGGTGAATAACAAAGAAGCGCAAATTCACGCGCTGCAAAAAGAAACGCGCGGAACCTACGGCATGCTCTACGGCCACGTGCTCAACACCATGCGTCTCACCGGGACTTACGAACGGCTCGACGGGGTTCCGCAAAGCGGCCGCCTTCACGTTGAAGCCGCGATTCCGGATGCGGTGCCGAAAATCGCCGCGCGCGCCTTGTACGACGATCGTGCCATCGACACTTTTTCGGATGTGTTTAAAATGGACGTGAACTCCGCGGCGCGCGTCGGCCTCGGTTATAAAATTTATCCCTTCCTGATTTTTTATATGGATTATCTTTGGACGTTCCGTCTCGATCAAGCCACGCAAACGTACAAAGTGCAACGCCGCTTTGAGCCGCAATTGGCGCTCTCGTTTACGTTTCCCGTGGGCGGAAAAAAGTGAGGCGTTATGTCGGGGGTGAGAAAATTTTTAGCGCGACTGCGTGAAGACGTAGTCGCGCTTATTTACCCGCCGCAATGTCTGTTGTGTTTCGACGTGGAAGTGTCGGAGCCGGTCCGGTTTTTATGCGAGCCTTGCTGGCTGCGCATGCAAAATGACTTCCTCCCCGCCGTGCGCGATTCCAAGCTTGCCTTTTGCGATTTCGACCTTGCCGCCTGGCATTATCGCGGCGCCATGGACGTGCTCATTCCTCAAATGAAATATCAAAACACGCACCCCTCCTTTGCGAAAATATTTGGCGAACTGGCGGCGCAACGCACGCATGGTTTGCTCCGCCCGTATCTGAGCGCGCGTTCGATTTTGGTTCCGGTTCCGCTTCATCCCGTGCGCGAACGCGAACGCGGCTTCAATCAAAGCGAATTAATTGCGCGGAGCATGGCGGCGCAATGGGGGTTGGAACTGTGGCCACGCGCCCTGCGCCGCACGCGCTATACGCAGCAGCAAGCCAAATTGAGTCTGGAAGATCGTTTGCGCAATGTCGAGCAAGCATTCGCTCCGCGCCGCAGCGTTAGTTTCGAAGGCCGTGCCGTAATTTTAGTAGACGACGTCATCACCACCGGCGCGACGATTTCCGCCTGCGCGGGTGTGATAAAAGAGGCGGGCGCAACTAGTGTGGGCGCAATTGCCTTGGCGCGTGGAGGCGGGGCGATTTAAAAATGACGAACACTTGCAGTGGTTCAGCCACGGTAGAATTGGGGGGAGTAAAGATCGAATGAACGTTGACGATCAAAATCGATAACCGGACTAGTCTTCTATACCGCGTCATTCAGAAGGAATCTTTTTGAGCGCTGGAATTAATGCCCAGCGCCGAAAAAGATTCCTCCTGATGACATAGATTCACGCGTTCGTCTAGGCTTGCAGCCCGGCCAGACTTTTTTCCAAAGCTTGACTGAGCGCGGATAAAATGCGCACCGGCGGCGTAGTCGCCTCGATGTTTGCCATAAGCTCGTGCGGATAAAACGCGAGCGTGGATTGAATCTGTTGCGCGTAAATTTCAAAACGATGGCGAATAACCTCCTCGCTCGCGTCATCGGCCCGACCCTCTAACACCGCGCGGCGATGCAAACGGGCAATCAAGATTTCGCGGTCCGCGCAATCCAAACGCAAAATGATGCGCACTTGCGCCATGCGTTGGAGCATCTCGGCCTGGCGCGGCGTGCGTGGAAAACCGTCCAACACCAGAACGTCTTTCTTCGGGCGAAACGTGCCGATGAGGGCCACGTTTTTTAGGTGCTCTTGGAGCATATTGAAAGTGATCTCGTCGGGCACCAGCTCGCCGTTGCGAATAATGGCGATCACACTTTGCCCCAACTTGCTTTCGACGTTCAATGAACGAAACATATCGCCCGTCGAAACGTGATAAAATCCGGGCAGCATGCCCAAAATTTTCCCCCACGTCCCCTTGCCGGAACCGGGCGGCCCAAACAGCAAAACCACGTTGTATAAAGTGCTCATGTTGCGC
>CAYNDW010000025.1:2500-21212 GCA_964395375.1 uncultured Cytophagia bacterium | reverse complement strand
ACGGCACTGGGGCGCGTACTTGATTACCGAATTTGATCGTCAAAGTTCATAAGGAATCACTATGAACGCGTGAAGCCTGCGCGATGAAATTCCGCTTGCAGGTCTAGAAAGTTTTCTTATTTTGCGCACGCGTTTCCACAATGAATATTCCGAGATGCAAGTGACCAGCACACCGCAACTCATCGACACCGGCGAGCGCATGATTCCGCCGGCGAAAAATGAAGTGAGCTTCGTCTTCGCACGTCTTCGCTTCGCGTATGAATTCGCTGCGCAGTATGCCAAACAGCGTTTCGTTTTGGACGTCGGCTGCGGCACGGGCTATGGCTGCAAGCTCTTGGCAGAGACCGCAGCTTTCGTTTGCGGCATTGACTATGACGACCAAGCGCTGCGTTATTGCCGGCGTCATTTTGCGGCGAAGAACATTGCACACGCACAAATGAACGCCGCAGCCCTGGGTTTGCATCGCGCTTTTGACCTGGCAGTGTCGTTTCAAGTGATTGAGCACGTGACGGACGCGCACCAGTTTGTCGAACAAATCAAGCGCGTGGTGAAGCCGGAAGGAAAAATCATCATCGGCACGCTGAACGTGCCGCGCGAAAAACAAATGGAGCACGGCAATCCTTTTCATCAAAGCGAAATGGATTATGCTCAGTTCTCCGGCTTGATGCGCGCGCACTTTTCAGAGTTTGAAGTTGTCGGTGTGGCCTATGCCCATCGTAATAGGACTAGGCGATTTCTGCAGCGCTTGCCGTTTTATGGCTGGGGACGCCGCTTAAAGAGAGCAAGTTTCATCAAGAAAACAGCGGATCGTGTTTTGGACTTGAGCAAGTTTCAAATAACGCGTGAGCGCGTCGAAAACGCCATGGATATTATCGCGATTTGCGAGAACGCTTGAGACGAGACTATCAATGTCTCTTTAGTCGATGAGAACACCCACTCTGCAGTTCAGCGCCACGATTCGCCGCATCAAACGCGCGATCGCGAAATTCAAAACGCCGGCCGTGACCGAGGTGGCGCAGCGTGACCGCGATCCGTTTCGCGTGCTCGTTTCCTGTCTCATCAGCTTGCGCACGAAGGATGAAGTGACGAACCTGGCAAGCAAGCGGTTGTTCGAGCGCGCGGCTTCGCCGAGTGCGATGCTTAACCTTTCCACGCGCGAAATCGAGAAGTTGATTTTCCCCGCGGGCTTTTATCGCACCAAAGCACGAACGCTTCGCGACATTGCGCGCAAGCTCATCGACGAGCACGAAGGTCGCGTGCCCGACTCGCTCGAAGAGTTGCTCAAGCTCAAAGGCGTGGGCCGCAAGACCGCGAATCTTGTGGTGACGATGGCGTTTGGCAAGCCCGGTATTTGCGTGGACATTCACGTGCATCGCATTAGCAATCGCCTCGGCTGGGTGCAAACGAAAACGCCGGAGCAAACCGAAATGGCGCTGCGCGAGCGCCTTCCTAAACGATATTGGATTGCGATCAACGATCAACTCGTAACCTTCGGCCAAAACATTTGCCAGCCGGTAAGTCCGTGGTGTTCGAAATGCCCGTTGGAAAAAAATTGCCCGAAGATTGGAGTGAGCAGAAAGCGTTGAAATGAGTTCGTAGTAGCGCCTTCAGGCGCATAACCCTAAAGGGTCTACTACGAACAATCAACCGGAGCGCGCTGTGACTATTGCCGACCTCAAAGAAAATTTTCGCAAAAACAAACTCGCTTACTTCTACATCCTCCCTTCGTTCGCGCTGTTGGGCTTCGTGGTCGTCTATCCTTTCGTTTACAATCTCATCCTCTCTTTTTCCAACATGAGCCTCACGCACTTTCGCGATTGGAAGCTCATTGGCTTGCAACAATACTTTGCGGTGTTCACGGAACCGGTGTTCTATATTTTGTTCGCAAAGACCGTGGTGTGGACCTTGGTGAATCTCTTCTTTCACGTGGGTATCGGCGTGTCGCTCGCGCTGTTGTTGCACCGGCCGCTGCCGGGCCGCGCGATTTTTCGCACGCTGCTCATTCTGCCGTGGGCCATGCCGCAATACATTACGGCGCTCACGTGGCGCGGCATGTTCAATTATGAATACGGCTCGATCAATCTCATTCTGCAACAAATTTTCAATCTGCCGCCAATACAATGGCTCTCCGATCCGCTCGGCGCTTATGCGGCAGCGACGATCACGAATATTTGGCTCGGCTTTCCCTTCATGATGATCATCGCGCTCGGCGGTTTGCAATCCATTCCGAAAGAGTTGTACGAAGCTGCGGAGGTCGATGGCGCGAGCGCGTGGCGGCAGTTTTGGACCATCACCGCGCCGCTGCTCAAACCGGTAATGGTGCCCGCGATCACCCTCGGCGTGATATGGACCTTCAACAACTTCAACGTGATCTGGCTGGTGAGCGACGCGGGCAAGCCCGCGGACTCGACGCACATTCTCGTGTCGTTCGTGTATCGGCAGGCCTTCAACTATTATCGCTACGGCTATGCCGCCGCGCTGTCGCTCGTGATCTTCGGCATCTTGCTGATCTTCGGCATTCGCTTTATTAAACAAACGCAGGGTACGAAAGCAGTGTATTGAACTTTGGAGTGTTGGATGATTGGATTGATGGATTGATGGATTGTTGGAGTAATGCAATCCAACACTCCAGCGATACACCAATCCATCACTCCAAAAATCCAACATTCCATCACTCCAAGAAAAGAGCCATGCCCAAATTCGAAAAAACCGTTTCGCGTTGGACCTACGCAGCGATCTACGCCGTGTTGACCCTCGCCACGCTGCTGACCATCTATCCCATCATTCAAGTCATCGGCGTATCGCTACGGCCCGGCGATTCGTTGCACACGACTTCGTTGGAGATTATTCCGAAGAAGGCCTCGCTCAATTCGTATCGCCAGCTCATTGGCATCGAGGCGAACGTGCGCGCGCGAGTTGCCGAAGCGTGGGACAAAGGCGGAATCGCTGCGGCGTATCGCGTACTCGGGCGCGAGAAGCCGTTCATTCTCTGGTTGATCAACAGCACCATCGTCTCCGCCATCGTCACGATACTCGGCGTGGCGCTCGCTTGCACTGCGGGCTACGCGTTCTCGCGCTATCACTTCGTGGGCCGCGACGCCGGCATGATCGCCCTCATCACCACGCAGATGTTTCCCGCCACGATGCTGCTCTTGCCGCTGTTTCTCATGTTGATCAAGCTGCAGATTTTCGATTCGTTTCTCGGCCTCACGCTGGCTTATTCGGCGACGGCGTTGCCATTCACCATTTGGCAAATGAAAGGCTTTTACGATACGATTCCGTTTAGCTTGGAAGAGGCCGCACGCATCGACGGCTGCAGTCAATTCAAAACCTTTTATCAAATCGTGCTGCCGCTCGCCGCGCCCGCGCTCGTGATCACAGCGCTGTTCAGCTTCATGTCCGCATGGAGCGAGTATTTGGTCGCCGCGGTCATCATTAGCGACCGCAGCTTGTTCACGCTGCCGCTGGGTTTGAAACTGTTTCAATCAAACTTCGACACGCAATGGGGTTTGTATGCGACCGGCGCGGTGCTCGTGTGCATTCCGGTCATGACACTGTTTTTAATTCTGAGTCGCTGGCTGATTTCGGGCCTGACGTTGGGGAGTGTGAAAGGATAAATTAAAACGCAGACTTGCCGTCGGCCTCAAACTTTTGGAGTAGGGAGAGAACCTATGAGCGCGCTCGAGTATCTGGTGTGGATACTCATTGTCGGATTAAGCTGTTTTATTGTGATTCGCCTTACCTGGCTTTATGAAACGAAACCGCATCACCTTTTTTGGCGCAAGCCGCAAGCGCGGCATTATTTCTTGAGCGCGGTGCTGCTGTTGTTTGCCGCATTTTTTATTTTGCCCTTGGCCTTGAACGCCGCTTATCTTATTCCGCTTCTGCTCGGATTTTATTTGTTCAGCGCTTCCGCGGCCGTGAAAGTGAGCGAGCGCGGCATCATGAGCAACGGCTTGTTCGCGGCCTGGAGCGACATTGTCAACGTGCAACGACTTGCGGGCAAAAACCAAATTCTCGTCAAGACCGCGAAGCGCTGGCGGCAATTACGTTTCGAAGTGCCGGACGAAATTGAGCCGAAGCTGCGCAAAGTCTTTGCTTCTAAACGCATCGCTTGGAGCGAGCCGCCGGCAGACACCATGCCCTTACCCGGCACAACTTCGGAGCCGGTAATCGCGTGAGGCCGCATGCCGGCAAAGCCCGCCATTGCCGACTCGCAGCAGCGTCAACTTAATCCAAACCATGCGCCGATCCCAACGTCGCTTTTGATCCGGCGCCTTGCCACTCTTTCTCAAGGAGGAAACAAAACATGAGCAGCAACCTCGATCTTAAAAAAATGGTCATCATGCCCGCGTTGATCACGCTGGCAATCACGCTGTTGCGCTTAACCGGCGAGTTGTTGAATTGGGCGCCCGCGCTCTTCAATAAAGCCGCGGGCGGCGGCGGCGCCCTCGTCGGCATCTCTTGGCTCGTGCCGATTTTCGGATTCTATTTCGCGTGGCAACTTATGAAAGCGGGCGAATATCCTGCAAGCACGGGTCGCGCGTTGGGCTTTGCCGCCTTAGCGCTCGTGGTTTTTGCCGGCTTATTTGCTGTCGCGTTTCAATTCCTCAAGACCAATGCCGCGCTCTTTTATGTCTTCGGAATCGCCGCGCCGGTGGCCGCGCTCTATATCGCGCGTCTCGCTTGGCCCTCACTTTTCAATGCCTTGTTCGCGTATGGGCTGGCGGCACGCATCCCGGTCATCCTCATCATGTTCTTTGCCATCATGAACAATTGGGGCACGCATTACGACGTGCCGCCGCCCAATTATGTGGAGACCACGCCGCTCATGAAGTGGTTCAACATCGGGTTGTTTCCTCAACTCACGTTTTGGATGGGATTCACCGTGGTCATCGGCGCCATCTTCGGCGGCATTGCCGTGGCCGTGATGCAACGCCGCGTTTCTGTCGCAAAGGCCGTCTCTTAATCTCAAATTGCTTTTGAAAAAAAGGCCTCGACTCATTTTTGCCGATCGCGGCAAGGCTTTCTCCCACAAATATGGAACTGCCACAAAAAGGTTTTTCACTTTCGTGGCAGTTCTGTTTTCGCGGACGAAGCACGCCCGAGTTCGTTTTATCTCAACTTCAACGACAAGATTATTCATCAAACGCCACTCACTTTAATCATATGGAGTCGGGCGTTTGTTTTTGAAAGGCAACATAAACGTATAGGGCCGAAGTAAACTTGCTTTTGGAAAAAGAATTTTTAATATGATGGCGCCCAGGTTTGGCGCACGTTTCAAATGCAAATATGTTGTGTCCATTCGATTTTATCATTCCACAATTTTACGAACAGCAAAGGAGATTTGTGATGACGGAACTCCTCGTATCCATGACCGAATCCGATAGTCAGCGCCTGGAACAAGTTGCCGAGCGCGCGGGGAAATCGGTTCAAATACTCATTCACGATTGGATCACCCGGTTGTTAGAGTCGGAGACTTCTTTTGATGTAACCCAGGATCCCGTATTTCAAATGGAAGGTTATGATTCCAAGGCGCCAGAAGACTTATCCGCCAAGCTGGATCATTATGTTTATGGCAAAGGTTCCATGCTATGAAAAAAGTTTTTGCGGACGCCAATGGCTGGATTGCCCTCAATAGCAAGCGAGATCAATTCAACGGCTTGGCAATTAAAAAGAATAAAGAACTTTTACAGGGTGGCCGCCGTTACCTTACTACTAATTTCGTTCTTGATGAAGTATACACAGGTTTATTAACCAGAGTCGGGCACTTTGCAGCAGTAGACTTTGGTGAAAAAATTCGCAATGCGCAAACCGTGCAGGTCATCCATATTACTGCGGAGATCGAAGACAAAGCCTGGGAGCTGTTCAAACAATACTCGGACAAAGAGTTTTCTTTTACGGATTGCACCTCGTTTATCGTAATGCGCAGATTCAACTTGATAGAGGTTTTTACGAATGATCATCACTTCGAGCAAATGGGATTCGCGACGCTTTTAAAATAACCCGCCGGCGAAAGGCTCGCCAATCAGATCACACCGCAGCGGCCGCCATTTCTCTTTATCTTGCCCGAAGCTTGTGGCAAAACGATTGACGGGCGGAATCATTCTGCCCGCAAGTTAGTCTGCCCGATAACTTTCAGATTCTTATTCTGAGTTCGATCGCACTCGCACAAACCATGCGCTCCCTTCTCCTTCTCATTGCATTGGGTTGCGTGCTCGCCGGCTTTGCGGCGGCGCAGCAAGCCATGAGCTTGCCGGATACAGCACGCGCGCGCACGCACTTCACGCGCGGCAACGTGTTCGCCACGCATTCTCAATTTGACAGCGCCAACGCCTCCGCCGAACAAGCGCGTGCGATCTACGAACGCGCCGCGCACAGTTATAACGACGCCAATTCGTGGGACGTTTACGTGCGTTGCCTCAATCTGCTCGGCAACAACCTGCGCAAGCAAGGCGAGTATGAGAAGGCTCTGCGCATACTGCAGCAAGCGCTGCACCTCGGCGAAACCAAACTCGGCGCGGTGCATGCGCAGGTTGGCATTACTTATGGCTTAATCGGCGTGGTGTATTGGAGCAAAGGCGAGTATGAGCGCGTGGAAGAATTTTATCGCAAAGCGCTGACGGTCAAACAACAGGCCTTTGGCGAAAATCATCTCGAAGTGGCGAACGGCTATAACAACTTCGGCATTTTTTATTGGAACAAAGGCGACTACGATCTCGCGCTTTCGTATTATCTCAAAGCGCTGGCGATTCGCCGCAGCCTGTATGGCGAGAATCACGCGCAGGTGGGGCAGAGCTATAACAACCTCGGCATCGTGTATTGGAACAAAGGCGACTATGAACGCGCGACAGAGTATTATCTCAAAGCGCAATCGGTGTTGCTGCAAACGCTGGAAGAAACCGATCCGGCGATCAGCAATCTCTATAACAACCTTGCGATCATTTACGACGAACGCGGCGACTATGATATGGCCCTCGCCTACTACACCAAGTCGCGCGATCTCCGCCGCCAAACGTTGGGCGAAGAGCATCCCGAAGTTGCGGCGAGTTATGCCAACTTGGGTGACACGTATTATCGCAAAGGTCAATACCGCGAAGCGCTGGATAATCTGCAACGCGGCTTGCGGATTTACCAAAAATCGTTGGAGGAGAATCACAGCAACTTTGCGCAATGCTACCTGAGCTTGGGTTTGGTTCATGCCGCGCTCGGCGAATATGATGAAGCCTTGGCGCAATACGAACTCGCGCGGCAAGTTTATGTGAAGGCGTTCGGCGCCCAGCATCCGGACCTTGCGGCGTGTTACAACATGAGCGGCAAGGTGCATGCGCAACGCGGCGAGCACACCGCAGCCGTGCGTGCGTACGAACAGGCGCGGGCGCTCGCGCAGCACGCCTTCGGCGCGCAGCATCCGATTGTAGCTGAAGCAGAATTCAATCTCGGCGAAATTTATTTCGCGCTGCGCGAACATGCGGCAGCGCTGCAGCACTATCAACGCGCGCTCCTCGCGCTCGTGCCCAGTTTCGCGGATACCACTCTCGTTTCCAACCCAACCGCTTCCGCGCTGCCCGCCTTGCCTTTACTCAGCGACATTCTCCGCGCCAAAGCCGAGGCCCTTGCTCAAAGTTCTGCCGCGCGGCCTCCGCGCCTCGAAGCGATGCACGCAGCCTTTGCAACGCATGTGCTCCATGCCGATCTGCTCGACCGCTTGCGCACGGATTATCAAGCCGAAGGCTCAAAATTATTGTTGGCGCAAAAGGCGCGCGCGAGTTATGCGCTCGCGCTGCAAAGCGCGTTGCAACTTTACGAAGTAACGCGCGACTCCATTTACCAACACCACGCCTTTGCCTTTGCGGAAAAAAGCAAAGTCGCAGTGCTCGCCGAGGCGTTGCAAGAGACCAAAGCGCGGCAATTCGCGGGCATGCCCGACAGCGTGCTGGAGCAGGAACGAACCCTGCGCATTGACCTCGCGTACTACGACACCCAAATTCAAAAAGAGCAACAAGCCGGCGCCGAACGCGATAGCTTGCGTCTCGTGGAATTTGCGCAGCGTCATTTCAAGCTTAAAGCGCAGTACCAAAAATTCGTCGAGAATTTGGAACAGCACTATCCGAAATATTATGCGTTGAAATATCATCGCCCCGTGGTTGCCGTCAACGCCCTGCAACGCGCGCTCGCGGCGCATGAAGTGTTGGTCGAATATTTCATCGGCGACCGCACGATTTACATTTTCACCATTTCGCCCAAGCAGTTCACCCTCACGGCGCAGGCCAAAGCCGCGGACTTTGATCAAACCGTGACCGGCTTGTTGCGCGCGGTGAAAAAAGTGGAAAAGGCGGCGTTCGTGCAACACAGTCGCGCCTTATTCGAGGCCCTCCTCGCGCCGATTCAAAAAACTCTTGCCGGCGCGCAACGGCTCATCATCATCCCGGATGGCAAGCTGTGTTATGTGCCATTCGAAGCTTTGTTAACCGGCGCTGCGCCGCCCGCGCCCATCGACTTCGCCAAGCTGCCGTATCTCATTCGCGCTTTCGAAATCAGCTATCATTATTCCGCGAACCTTTGGCATGAAGCCGCCACGCCCAGCGTGCGCGACACGGTTCCGGCGCACGCGAGCTTCGTCGGGTTTGCGCCGGTGTTTAGCGATTCGGTGATCGCTTCGAATACGAGCGCGGACCCGCTGGTTGCCAGCTTGCGCGCGGTATTGGTGGAGGGCAAACATTATGGCGCGTTGCCCTACACCGCGAGTGAAGTCGCGAAGATCGCCGCGTTGTTTGCGCGGAAAAATAAAACGAGCGCCGGCTATTTGCACGGCCAGGCCACGGAGGCAAATTTCAAACAAGCGCTGCCGCGGTATCGTTACGTGCATGTTGCTACGCACGGGCTGCTGAATGAAGCACAGCCCAAGCTCTCGGGTTTGCTCTTTTCACCAACACCTGAAGCGGCGCAGGAGGACGACGGCATTTTGTATTCCGGCGAGACTTACAATTTGAACACGCACGCGGAGTTAGTGGTGTTGAGCAGTTGCGAAAGCGGCGTGGGACAGTTCGTGCAAGGCGAAGGCTTGATGGCGTTAACGCGCGGCTTCATGTATTCCGGCGTGCCGAATATCGTGGTCTCGCTGTGGAAGGTTTACGATCAACACACGAGCGACTTGATGCTCGCGTTTTATCAAAACCTTTTGGCTGGAAAAAATTACGCCGCGTCCCTGCGCGCCGCGAAGCTGCGCATGCTGACCCATTCCGCCACGGCCTTGCCGGTGAAATGGAGCGCGTTCGTGTTGGTGGGAAGGTGAGAAAAGCTTGACGCGAATCTTCGTCAAAACTCCACAAGGGGGCAAGGCAACGACGAACTCGGGAAGTAATTTTTAGCCCATCATAAAGGAAAACGTTCCCGGCCGGCTTGCATTGAGGAACACCTGCGCGCTGGCTTGACGCATGCGCCAATTCTAATTCAACTTGCTTTCGTGCGCGCCTGGAAGCTGTCACCGTTCTTCTCACCATTCTCATCGTATGACCCATCAACATACTTCTGCTCTCCACGGCAAAGCTTTGCTTGCGGCCATGACCGGTGGCGCAGATTGCTCGGCATTGCGCCACGCCAACTTCGATGGGTGCGCCTTGACTGCATTTCCGCGCGAGGCCCTGCATGCGCGCGAGTTGCTTAGCCTCAGCTTCTTCGATAACCAACTCACCGAAGTCCCGGCCGAGGTTGGAGAACTGCATGCGTTGCGCACCTTGAATTTTGGCGGAAACCTGCTCACCACGTTGCCCGCAAGTATCGGCACGCTGGCGCAGCTCGAAATGCTCGATCTTGGGCATAATCGTTTGTCGGCTGTGCCCGAATCGCTCGGCGCATTGCAACGGCTCGTCTTTCTTTATTTGAGCAACAATCAACTGCGCGAGTTGCCGGAATCGTTGGCTGCACTTTCCGCGCTGCGGTATTTGAATGTCACGGATAATCAATTCGAGGCATTGCCGAACTGGATTGGCCGCCTCGCAAACCTTCTCGAATTGCGCGTGTACAACAATGCCCTCACGCATTTGCCTGAGGAGCTTGGCGCATTGTCAAAGCTCGTCGAACTGCATGCGAATAAAAATCGGCTCGCTTCTTTGCCGCAGTCGATCGGCAAGCTAACGACGCTCAACAAACTCATTTTGCAATCCAATCGACTGACCGAGTTGCCCGAAACCCTCGGCGCATTGGGTTGCTTGACGGAGTTGGATTTGCGCTTCAATCAGCTCACGCGGCTTCCGGCGCGCATGGGCGCTTTGCATGCGCTCGAATATCTCGATCTGCGCGCGAATGCGTTGACGGCCCTGCCGGAAGGCTTGCAACTGCTGCCGCGTTTGCGCAAGCTCGATCTGCGTTGGAATAAGTTCGCAACGTATCCAGCGTGGTTGAACAAACTCGCCGCGCGCGGGTCTTTGATTTATGCTTGATGCAACGCGAAGGCCCAAGCAGTATGCTGCAAAACGAGTTTGCATCTGGTAAAGACGAGGCGAAGATGAGCGTGGTAGCGACGGGATACACCTTGGCGTTTGTGCAAAAACATCTTCCCACCCCGTGCACAAGAATTTTGGAAATTGGTTCGGGAGAAGGCGCGTTGGCCCGCGCGCTAGTGGCGTTGGGTTATGAGCTGGTCGCAATTGAAGCGAATGCCGAGACCGCGGACGCGACGCGAAAGTTGGGCGTCATCACGCATAACGCGCAGTGGCCGGATTTCGAAGTGGAGGCGGAGAGCTTTGACGCGGTGTTGTTCACACGCTCATTGCATCACATACGACCGGTGCATGAAGCGCTGCGCCACGCACGCACCGCGCTGCGAAGCGGCGGGCGCGTGCTGATCGAAGACTTTGCTTATGACGCAGCCGGCGCGCGCGAGTTGGCGTGGTTTGCGGGGATGATGCGTTTGCTGCTGGCCACGGGCACAATGGCGAACGACGAGTCTTGGATGCCGGCGTTGGCGCGCAGCGCGGAGCCGCTTTCCGTATGGCGCGCGGAGCATGATCATGATTTGCAGACGAGCGCGACGATGTTTCGTTTTGCCGATCAAGTTTTTGGCAACGTGAAACCCGCATCCGCGGCGTATTTTTTTCGCTATTTGCAGGAAGCCTTGCTGCGCAGCGAAGAACGGCCGGACCTCGTCGCGGCGTTTTTGCAGATGGAAGAAGCGATGATCGCGGCAAACGTGATCGCCCCGCTTGGCCGAAGAATGGTTGCAGAAAAAATTGAAAGAAGCGTCTTCACGAAAAGCAGGTCGGAATATGATTCGCCTTCATTTGAGCCAACTTTCGGTTTTGGTATTTAGCGCCGCGTTGCTGGCGCTCGCGGCGTGCGCGGGGCACAATGCGCAATCGCGCGCAGCCAGCGAAGTTTATCGCAATCTTGAAGTGTTGCGCGAACTGCGTGCGCGCGAGGTGGAGCCTTTGATGCAAGCGTTCAATCGCAGCCTCGGGGTGGAATGCGCGCATTGCCATGTGCAAGAGCAATGGCATGACGCAAGCAAGCCGGCGTTTGCGATTGCGCGCAACATGCTGCGCATGGTGCAAACGTTGAACACGGAGCATTTGCGCGAAACGAAACGCGTGAGTTGTTGGACGTGTCATGGCGGGCAAACGCGCCCGGAACGCATGCCGGGCGAAAAATTTTCCGCGATCATGGACAAGTGGCCGGAAGCTTTAGCCGGCGCGGAGGAAGACACCAAGTTAGGCATGGCGGTGTATAGCGCCGCGCTTGGAGTGGGTTGCGATTATTGCCACATAGCGAATGATTGGAAGGCGAGCGCGCGGCCGGCGTATCAAATGGTGCGTGTGATGAACGGCATGTTTGAAGTTTTCCCCAAGTTCATGCCGCCCTCGGCGCGCACGCAGTGTTGGATGTGTCATAAAGGTTCGACGACGCCTAAGCGCTAGTCTGAGGCTGAAGCTTCAGACTAGGAGATGCAAGCCCCGCAAGCGGGGCTGCCACTCAATTGGCGTAAGCGATCTTTAGAGCGCTTTCACCTTTTAGCCTGATGCTTACAGCATCAGGCGGAGGTTGGCGGCAGCACGGGTGCAAAATTCAGGTAGACCCCAGAAACGTAAAGGTTTCTCGGATGAGCTTTTCTTGTTTGGCTCCGGCTTGTCCGGGTAATGGAAACTAGTGGGCTGTTACCTTAATTTTTGTAGTCCCGCCCCCTTGTGGGGCGCTGTCGATGCCAATAAACTCGCGGGCGCAACAATGCCCCACAAGGGGGCAGGGCTACGAAATTAACGTAACAGCGTACTAGTGTGATGATGAATCATCACACTAGGCGGACTTGCTCTTACTTCATCAACGTAAGCTTGCGCTGCATGGTGAAACTGCCCGCTTTGATCACATATAAGTACACGCCGCTTGCCACGCGCGCGCCCTCTTCGTTTGTTGCCTCCCAGGTGAAATTGTGACGGCCCGCTTTCATCTCACCCGCGACCAGCGTCTTCACCAACTGTCCGCTCAGATTGTAAATCGCCAAATTCACTTTGCCGGCCACAGGCAATTGCAAACTGATCACAGTGGAGGGGTTAAACGGGTTGGGATAATTCTGTTCGAGCGCGAAGATTGTCGGAAGCTGGTCTTGTGGCGTTGCAACCGAAGAAACGATCTCCGTGCTGAAGTTAAAAGTGTCCACACTCGCCGTGGTCAACTCGGCGTCGCTGACGCGGACGAACCAGCGATAAATAGTCCCGCCGCGCAGAAAATTTCTGCCGTTGAAACGCAGCTCAGTCGTTTTGATATGGTTGATGGTCGTATCACTCACTGCGTTGAAAAGGCGCACGCTATATCGCAGCGAATCGCCCTCGGCGTCTTGCGCTGCTTGCCAGCGGAAAAGCACGGCTGCGACCGGATTAACCACGATACCGTTTTGCGGCTGCAACAAACGAAACGTGCTCGGCGCTTTATTGGTGTTTTCCACATTCACCAACACCGTGGCCGTGCTGGTTCCGCCGCGACCGTCGCTTGCCGTATAGCCGAAGGAATCCACGCCGTGAAAATTTTCCTTAGGCGTATACGTGATGCTGCTGTCGCCCGTAATCTCGACATTGCCGATCGTATTGGCGAGCGCAAGCGCGGTGAGGCGCAAAGGATCCTCATTGGCGTCAACATCGTTGCGCAACACGTTGAGCGTGAACGGCGTGTTGCGGCGCGTCGTCGCGGAATCATTTTGCGCCACCGGCGCTTGATTGGCGGAGGGCATTGCAATAACATCCACGCCCGTGGCTTTATAGCGCACGTGAAGTTCCACATTCTTTGGCAGCGCGCTCACCACCTGTTTGAAAGCGCCGGTGGCCGAGCCAAAGGTCATCACGCGAAAGCTGTCGCCCACGCTCACTTGGTAGCCGTTGGTCAAATCCAATTCCAAGGTGCCGTCCAAGATCGCATTGCCGCTCACTTCGAGGCGCGAGTATTGTGCGGCGAGCGTCAAGCCGCCGAGGCCAATCGTTAATTTGCCCACCGGCCGTTGCACATAAGAGCCGGCAATACGCATGATGCCGGAGGGCGCGCCGGGGCGAACATTGCCGTCATTGGTAAAAGAATTGGTCGGCGTGTTAACGATGCCGCTGCCCACCAACGTGCCGCTGTGATGATTGACGCCCGCGGCGTTGGTCAAAAACAGCGAGCGCGTGGCAACGACTTCGAACCTGCCATAGTTGTTGATTTGGCCGGTGACGAAAACATCCGTGAGCGCGCGCACACTCGCCGCGGGATTGATCGTCACTTCCCGCAGATACGAACGATTGCCGGCGCCCGGGCGCTCGAACGAAACGATCTGCGTTTCTTTGCCATCAAACACGAAGGCCGTGCCTTCCGGCTGCAGCGCGGCTGCGCTAATGGTTTGCAGCAAGTTGCCGCGCAGCACAATCGTTCCCGCCTGCAACACATTCAAACCTTCGAAAGCCGCATCGCCGTTCACGATTAACCGGTCACTCGCGTGGTTCATGATCAAATGCTTTTCCGCGCTGAACACGCCGGCTTTGAAATTTCCGCCCAGCTCCAGCGTATGGCCGTTGAGCGTCAAAGATTGCTTCGGCAAAATCGTGAGATTCGTTGCAGGGAGTTGCAAGCGCAAATCGTCATGCATAACCAGCGCGCCGGCGATGTTGCTGTTGTTGATCGCATAGCTGCCGCTTTCGATCTGCGGCAATACGCTCGTAAAATTGGTGCTGAAGCCCGGCGCTTGTTCCAGCTTCGTGCCCGCTTCCAGCTTAAGTTGGCCGGTGATAAAAATGTCCGAAGTGAAAGTCACGCCTGCGGGATTGCGCAGCGTGAGATTTTTGAAAAAAGAGCGCACGCCCGTGCCCGGCTTCTCGAAGTTTACGGTTTGCGGCGCCGTGCCTGTTAACATAAAATGCGTGCCGCTCGGTTGCAGCGACTTGCCGCTAATCTTTTGCGTGAGCTCGCCTTTGATGATGATGGCGCCGGAAGCGAGCGCGCTCTGTCCTTGAAACTCCGCGTTGCCGTTCACTTCCAGCGTGTCCGTGGCCTGCGTCATAAACAAGTGCTGGTAATCTTCAAACACTTTCACGGTGAAGTTGCCGCCGAGGCGCAACGTATGTCCGTTGAGCGTAAGCCCGTTGCGCGGCAAGATCGTGAGATGATTATCCGCGCGCGGCAACGTGAGATTCGCGTCGAGCGCAATCGCGCCCGCCACGTAGCTGTTCACGATGGCGTAGGCGCCGTTCGCAATCTTAGGCAAGTTCGTGGTGAAATACGTGCCGAGCGCGGCCGCTTGCGCAACGTTGCCGGCGTCAAGCGTCAAGCGCCCGGTGATATAAACCTCGCTCGCGAAATTTACGCCCGCGGGATTTTTGATAACCACGTCTCGCAGGAAAGAACGATTCACCAAGCCGGGACGCTCGAAGCTCACGGTCTGCAAAGTTGTGCCGTCGAACACGAACACGGTGCCGGCCGGTTGCAACGCGCCGCTGCTGGTCTTTTGCGTCAAGTTGCCGCGCACGGAAATCGTGCCTGCGGTTAAAGCGCTGAAGCCTTCGAAAAGCGCTTCGCCTTCAATCAACAAAGCATCCGTTGGCGCAGCCATGATCAAATGCTTTTGCTCGCCATAAGCCTTCACATTGAAAGAACCGCCGACATGGAGGCGATGCCCATTGAGCGTAAGCGCATTGCGCGCCACAATCGTCAAATCATTTTCCGGTTGCGGCAAGGCGCAATCCTCATTCATTACGATCGGCCCGACGAGGTAAGATTTGCGCACGCGATACTCGCCGCCGCCGGTGCGCGGGAGTTGATTGTGAAAGTAGGCGCCTACAGAGTCTTGCTGTTGCACGCGCCCGCCGTTTTCCAATTGGAGCAAGCCGGTGATATGCACGTCACTCAAAAACGAGACGCCGCTCGCGTTGCGCACGATCACATTGTTGAAGAAGGATTGGTTGCTCGTGCCCGGACGTTGGAAGCGCACCGTCTGCGGCGACGTGCCTTCGAAAACAAAGACTGTCGCGCCGGGTTGCAGCGCCGTATTGATGGCTTCCTGCACGAGATTGCCGCGCAGTATGATTCGCCCGGCCTCGAGCCTCGTGCGCGCCGCGAACAGCGCATTGCCATTGATAACAATCTCATCGTTGGCGTTGGTCATCACCAAATGATCGCTCGCGATGCCGCTCGTGCCGACTTGGAAATCGCCGGCAACGAGCAAGCGGTATCCGTTGATCGTCAAACTCGCGCCGAGTTCGATGCTAAGATTCTGCACGGAAGCGTTGCCGTTGAGAATCGGAAGGTTGCCATTCGCCGCTTTTTTGATCAAGACCTGAGAGAGCGCTTGCGGTTGGCCCGTCGGCTGCCAGTTCGCAGCCTCCGCCCAATTAGTGGAAACGGCGCCGGTCCAAATCTTCGTCTCTTGCGCGGCAGCCAGCGTGCCCAACAACAGCATACCGCACAGCAAATATTTTTGTAGCTTGTTGCTTTCCATCGAACGTGCTCCTTTTAAAATTTTACCCTCGAAAAATTTTGTTCCCCGGCGACTGTCAGTGCCGCCGGACAAATTGCTTGTGCTTTACGCAACATGCTTGCCAACGGCTTTTTTCCGCTAAAGAATTTTTATGCCTAGCTTGGCGAAAAAGAGCCGCGCGGTTACGGGTGAAATTTCGCGCAACAAGTGCATGATTCTAAATGGAATCGCCTCGCACTTTCACCGCAGGTATGCGTTCGCAGCAAACCCTCGCTTGCACGCGAAGAACGCGGGGTTACTTCTTATTTGTAATCTTATGAGACAACTGTTAGCCTTCGCTAGCAAAGGCGAGACAGCCGCACGCCGTTTCGAGCGCGGGATAAGATGACGAAGATAGTTTTGGGGCGAGTAGAAGAATCGCTTGACATTCAACGATTCTTTTCTATTTTTGCCACTGCTTTTTTGCAAACACATTTACTTGCGTTTATACTTCGGCGCTTGTTTCGTGTCCGTCGATTGGCTGTTTCCCCGCATAGTATAAAATTGAGATGACCGTCCCTCCAACAGCGCAAACCTGGCTGCTTTTGAGCGAGCTGGTGTGCTCGCCCAAGCGGATGGTGGCCGGGCAAACCAATCGCTACCTGTTTTCAAAATAGAGTGCTTGCATGGCGCAAATCTTTCATCCCAGCACCAATACTTTTTCCAAAGTCAGCATCTTTGGCGGCGTCTTTTTCATCGGCCTGCTGCTCTGGGCGTTTGGCGCGCTCGAACGCTCGTCTTATGTGACGCGCGCGAACGTTGTGCTCGAACAGCCCGTGCCCTTCAGTCATCGCCATCACGTTTCGCAACTCGGCCTCGATTGCCGCTACTGCCATACCTCGGTCGAAGAGAGCAACTTCGCGGGCATTCCTTCGACGAAGACGTGCATGACGTGCCATTCGCAAATTCACAACACCGCGCAAATGCTCGAACCCGTGCGCGCGAGCTGGCGCGAGAACAAATCCATCGAATGGGTGCGCGTGAATGATCTGCCGGACTTCGTTTATTTCAATCACAGCATTCACGTGAACAAAGGCGTGGGCTGCGTCACCTGCCACGGCCCGATGGGTGAAATGGCCATGACCTGGCGTGAAAGCCCGCTCACGATGGAGTGGTGCTTGCAATGCCATCGCGGCCCGGAAAAATTCGTGCGCCCGCGTTCGGAAGTGTTCAGCACGACGTGGAAGCCGGAGGGCGATCAGCTTGTGCTCGGGCAGCAGCTTGTGAAAGAGCACAAGATTGCGAAGCTCACGAATTGCTCGGTGTGTCATCGGTAAGGAAATAACTATGGCTCGCATTGAAATCGGAAAGTATCTTGTCGTGGATAGCCGCGTCTGCGGCGGGCGGTTGATCTTCAAAGGCTCGCGCATTCCCGTCGCCCATGCCTTGGAGATGGTGGAGTTGGGTTATACACCGGAAGGAATTTCCAAACAGTATCGCAGCTTGATTGCCCCAGCCGCCGTTCGAGAAGCGCGAGTGCTTGTTGCGCGCGGCTTCTTGAAAGAAGAGACGAAAAAGATCAGTGTGGTTCTGTGATTGCTCTTGATCATAACATTGCCGCAGATCAAAGGGAGGAGCCGGCTTGTTTGAAAATATCCTACACCGAATGCGCGACAAGGTTCGCGCTGGAGACTACCTCGTCACGCTGCACGCGGAAGAGGAAATAGATGACGAGGGATTGAGCGTTTTCGACGTCGAAAGGTGCATCCTCACAGGAAAAATTATCGAACGCCAAAATGATGAGGAGACGAATGAAACGAAGTATCGCATTCTTGGTGTGATGATCAGCGGAGAGCTTATGGAAGTTATGGCGAAGTTCGGCCCCACGGGGCGATTGTTTATTATTACCGCCTATTCCGGCTAAAACCTTTGTGGAGAAATCATGGCGAACAAATCTCAGAGCCGCCAGCAAAAAAGACAGTGCGACAACTGCGGCAAAGCGGGTGCGGTTGAAAAACGCATTACAAGAATCTATGGACGCGGACGCAATGCGCTGGTCATAGAAAACGTGCCTGTGATTGTATGCCCGCATTGTGGGGCAAGCTATCTAGAAGCCAAAACCTTGCACGAAATCGGGCGCATCAAGCTGCATCGCAAGAGCTTTGCCAAGCCGCAGCCGCTCGACGTCGCTACTTTCGCAGTTAGTTGAATACGCACCCGAACCTAACTCACGTTGTCATCCTGCAAGGAACTTCCCTAGTGCTTGAGACTCTTCCAAGCGCGAGGGATGGTTTTTCCAGAATGACAGCGAGGAGAGAGCGGCTTGAATCATTTTGTAGAATGAATCCTTCAACAAAGACTGAAACCACTTCCCATAAACCAAACATGCTCGACCTCACCACGCTACGCACGAAAGTGCAACAAACCAACGGCAAAGCATATTGGCGCAGCCTCGATGAGTTGGCTGACACGAAAGAATTTCAGCAGCTCGTGGAGAAAGAGTTTTCGCAATACTTGCCGATTTCTAATCCCGTCAATCGTCGCACGTTTCTCAAGCTCATGGGCGCTTCGCTTGCGTTGGCGGGATTGAATGCCTGCACGAAACAACCGCAGGAAAAAATTTTTCCGTATGTGCAGTCGCCGGAAGAGTTGGTGCCGGGCAAGCCGTTGTACTTCGCGACCGCGATGCTGCGCGGCGGTTATGCGAACGGCGTGCTCGTGGAAAATCACATGGGCCGACCCACGAAAGTTGAAGGCAATCCCGAGCATCCGGCGAGCGTGGGGGCGACCGATGTCTTCTCGCAG
>CAYNDW010000025.1:0-2490 GCA_964395375.1 uncultured Cytophagia bacterium | reverse complement strand
ATGGGAAGCGTTCGTCACCGCCATGAGCAACGCGCTCGAAGCGCAGCGCGCCAAAGCCGGCGCGGGTTTGCGCATTCTCACCGAGACGATCACCTCGCCCTCACTCGCACAGCAACTGCAAACTTTGCTCGCCGCGTTTCCCGCAGCGAAGTGGTATCAATATGAGCCGGCCAATCGCGATAATGTTTATGCCGGCGCCAAACTTGCGTTCGGCGAGTTCGTGGAAACGCAATATCGTTTTGATCGCGCCGAGGTCGTGCTCAGTCTCGATGCGGATTTTATGAGCGACATGCCCGGCAGCTTGCGCTACGCGCGCGAGTTTATGGCAAAGCGCCGCGTGGCCGATGAAGCAAAGATGAATCGTCTCTATGTCATCGAGAGCACGCCGACTTTGACCGGCACGGTTGCGGATCATCGTTTGGCCATGAAGCCTAGTTCGGTTTTAAGTTTTGCCGAAGCCCTCGCTCAAGAGCTTGGCGTAGATCGTGGATCGTGGATCGTGGATCGCGATCCACAATCTACAATCTACGACCCACGATGGCTGAAAGCCGTCGCGAGCGATCTCAAAAAACATCGCGGTGCATGCCTTGTCGTTGCGGGCGAACAGCAACCAGCGCGTGTGCATGCTCTCGCGCATGCGATGAATCATGTACTCGATAATATCGGCAAGACCGTGGTTTATACCGCGCCGGTGGTGGCGCAACCGATGTTGCAGACGGAATCCTTGCGCGAACTCACGAATGAAATGTCGAACGGGCAAGTCGAGTTGCTGCTCATGCTCGGCGGCAATCCCGTATTCAACACGCCTGTTGATTTGAATTTCGCGCAAGCGCTCGAAAAAGTGCCGCAGCGCGTGCATCTCAGCTTGCACGAAGACGAGACTTCCGAGCTTTGCCATTGGCACATTCCGGCATTGCATTCGTTGGAAAGTTGGGGTGATGCACGCGCGTTCGATGGAACCGTCACGCTCATTCAACCATTGATTGCTCCGCTCTACGGCGGCAAATCTCCCCACGAAATTCTCGCCCTCTTCACCAATCAAGCCGGACAAACGACGTACGACATCGTGCAATCATATTGGAAGAATCAAAACCTCGCGGATAGATTTGAAGACTTTTGGCAAACGTCATTGCACGATGGTTTGATTGCAAACTCGGCGCTTTCAGCGAAAGACGTAGATCGTAGATCGTGGCTCGTAGATCGTGAATCACAATCTACAATCCACAATCCACGATCCACGACCCACAATCCACAATCAACAATCAACGATCAACAACTCGAACTAACCTTCCGCCCCGATCCCACTTTGCACGACGGTCGTTACGCGAACAACGGCTGGCTGCAAGAATTGCCCAAGCCCTTCACACGTTTGACGTGGGACAATGCCGCGCTCATCAGTCCTGCGCTCGCGGAACGTTTGCGTTTGAAAGATGAAGATGTGGTTGATTTGCAGTATAACAATCGCACGCTGCGCACACCGGTGTGGGTTGTGCCGGGACATCCCGCAGATGCCGTCACAGTACATTTCGGCTATGGCCGCACACGCGGAGGCAAAATCGCGAACGGCACGGGCGTGAATGCGTATACGTTGCGCACTTCCGATGCGCCGTGGCAAGGCGCGGGCGTTGAGATCAAAAAGACCGGCGAACGTTACGTGCTTGCAAGCACGCAGATTCATCACAACATGGAGAATCGCCATCTCGTGCGCGCGGGCACGCTCGAAGAGTTCATTCAACATCCCGAGTTCGTGCATGAGATGGGGCATGAGCCTGCGGAGGACATGACGCTTTACCCTCCGCACAAGTACGAAGGCAATTCATGGGGCATGGTGATTGACTTGAACTCGTGCATCGGCTGCAATGCCTGCACGATTGCGTGCCAATCTGAAAACAACATTCCGGTGGTGGGCAAAGAGCAAGTTGAAAACGGTCGCGAGATGCACTGGATTCGCGTGGATCGTTATTATCATGGCGATCTCGACAATCCTGAAACGTATCATCAGCCGTTGCCGTGCATGCACTGCGAGAACGCGCCATGCGAGCCGGTGTGTCCGGTGGGCGCGACCGTACACAACGATGAAGGCTTGAACGACATGGTTTACAATCGCTGTGTGGGCACGCGCTATTGCGCGAACAACTGCCCGTACAAAGTGCGGCGTTTCAATTTTCTCTTGTATCAAGATTTCGAAACCCCGAGCTTGCAACTGCTGCGCAATCCCGATGTGAGCGTGCGCTCGCGCGGCGTGATGGAGAAATGCACGTATTGCGTGCAGCGCATCAATTACGCGCGCATCGAGGCAAAGAAGGAAGACCGCGACATTCGCGACGGCGAGATTGTGACCGCGTGCCAGCAAGTGTGCCCCACGCAAGCCATCGCGTTCGGCAATATCAATGATCCGAACAGCCGCGTGTCGAAGTTGCGCGCGAAGCCGTTGAACTACGGCCTGCTCGCGGATTTGAACACGCGCCCGCGCACCACGTATCTCGCGCG